>JBKJQM010000169.1:0-2654 GCA_046594005.1 Mycobacteriales bacterium | reverse complement strand
GCTCGACCGGCACGTCACGCTGCTGGCCACCGGCGAGGAGGTCACCGTCCTCGACCTCGGGATGGAGCAGCAGCGCACCGGTGACTGGCTGGTGCAGCGCATCGCCGTCCGCAAGGGGACCGGCTCCGGGCTGCGCAGCCGCCGCCGCGGCGAGGTGCTGCAGGTCGACTGGGACGAGGTCAGCGGGTTCTCGCTGGCCGAGGACGGCCAGGGCGCGGCCAACCTGCTGGCGGTCTTCGAGAAGCTCCGCCCCGCCGACCTGGCGGGCGTGATGCACGACCTGTCCGGCAAGCGCCGCGCCGAGATCGCCGCCGCCCTCGACGACGAGCGGCTGGCCGACGTCCTCGAGGAGATGAGCGAGGAGGAGCAGGTCGAGCTCATCGGCGGCCTGGAGGACGAGCGCGCCGCCGACGTGCTCGAGGCGATGGCGCCGGACGACGCTGCCGACCTGCTGGGCGAGCTGCCCGCGGCGGAGGCCGAGCGGCTGCTGCTGCTCATGGAGCCCGACGAGGCCGCGCCGGTCCGCAGCCTGCTGGCGTACGGCGACGACACCGCCGGCGGCCTGATGACCTCCGAGCCGGTGATCCTGGCCCCGAACGCCACGGTCGCCGAGGCGCTCGCGCTGATCCGCAACGCCGACATCTCCCCGGCGCTAGCCGCCCAGGTCTACGTCGTGCGGCCGCCGTACGAGACCCCCACCGGCCGCTACCTCGGCACCGCCCACTTCCAGCGGATGCTGCGCGAGCCGCCGAGCTCGCTCATCAGCGCCGTCGTCGACACCGACATCGACCCGCTCGGGCCGGACTGCCCGCTGACCGACGTCACGCGGCACCTCGCGTCGTACAACCTCGTCGCCGTCCCGATCGTCGACTCCGAGCAGCGGCTGCTCGGCGCGGTGAGCGTCGACGACGTGCTCGACCACGTGCTGCCGCAGGGCTGGCGCGACTCGCGAGCCCGTCGTGGCTGAGCGGGAGCGGGCACCGCGTCGGGTCCGCCTCGACACCCCGCTCGAGCGCACCAGCCGCCGCCCGCACTACGACCCGGACGCGTTCGGGCGCGTGTCGGAGCAGATCGCCCGCTTCCTCGGGACCGCCCGCTTCCTCGTCTACCTGACGGCGCTGGTCGTCGTCTGGCTGCTCTGGAACACCCTCGCGCCGGAGTCGCTGCAGTTCGACCCGCGGCGGCTGAACTACACCCTGTTGACGCTCATCCTGTCGCTGCAGGCGTCGTACGCCGCCCCGCTCATCCTGCTCGCGCAGAACCGGCAGGCCGACCGCGACCGCATCAGCCAGGAGGAGGACCGCGGGCAGAACGAGCGCCTGCAGGCCGACGTCGAGTACCTCACCCGCGAGGTGGCCGGTCTCCGTCAGGCGCTGGGTGAGGTCGCGACCCGCGAGTACCTGCGCGACCAGCTCCGCGAGATGACCGAGGAGGTCGTCGGCCGCATCCGGCCCGAGGGCAGCCCCGAGGAGCCGGTCGACGCGGTGGCCAAGAGCAAGCGCGAGGACCGTGAGCGCCGCGCCGAGCGCAAGAAGCGCCGCCAGCAGCGGGAGAGCGACTCCTCGGTGCTGCACAACCTCGGCGAGCCCTTCGTCGGCGGCGACGACGACGGGTAGTTCCGCTTCACCCGAACGGCTCCCCGGCCGATGCACAGTCGTGTCCTCCTTCGTCGACGCCCCCGTCGACCTACCCGCGCAGCCGAACGGCCCTGTCCGCGACAACCGCCGCCGCCGCATCGGCGAGGTCCTCGTCGAGCAGAGCCTGATCACCGAGTCGCAGCTCAACGATCTGCTGGCCGCCCAGGCCGCCACCCCGCCGGGTCAGCCGCGAAAGCGCCTCGGCTCGCTCGTCATCTCGACCGGGATGGCCACCGAGCGCGAGGTCGCCAAGGCGCTCGCGGAGGCCCTCGGCCTGCCGCTGGTCGACCTCGGTCGCACGATGGCCCAGCCCGAGGCGGTCCGCCTGCTGCCGCGCGCGGTCGCCGAGCGCGCCGGCGTCCTGGTCCTGTCGAGCGAGCGGAACGGCGCCCGCATCAAGGTCGCCACGGCGGACCCGACCAACGTCGTGGCCCTCGACGACGTGAAGCTCTACACGGGCGCCTCTGAGCTGTTCGTCGTCGTCGCGACCGACAGCCAGGTCAAGGACCACCTGGCCCGCGCCTGGGCGCTGTCCGAGGACTCGGCCGAGGTCAACACGCTGTTCGAGGGCATCGGCGAGGTCGAGGAGAGCTTCGAGGAGGCCGCCCAGCAGCAGGGCGTCGAGGCAGCGCCGATCGTGCGACTGGTCGACGTCGTGCTGGCCGACGCGGTCCGCGCCCGCGCCTCGGACGTCCACGTCGAGCCGCAGTCCGGCGAGCTGCGCATCCGCTACCGCGTCGACGGGCTGCTGCGCGACGTCATGACCGTGCCGCGCAACGCCACGGCCGCGACCGTCAGCCGCATCAAGATCGTGTCCGGGCTCGACATCGCCGAGCGCCGCCGCCCGCAGGACGGCCGCGCCAAGCTCACCGTCGACGGGATGGTCGTCGAGGCCCGCATCTCGACGCTGCCCACCCTGCACGGCGAGAAGGTGGTCATCCGCCTGCTGCCCCGCGCCGACAACGTCCCGATGCTCAGCAAGACCGGCCTGACCGCCTCGCAGCTCGAGCACGTCAC
>JBKJQM010000110.1:0-7781 GCA_046594005.1 Mycobacteriales bacterium | reverse complement strand
GCGGCACGCCGACGTGGACGCCCTGCTGCGTGACCGGCGGCTCGGCCGCAGCTACCTGCACGTCGCGACGCACGCGGAGATGGGGCGGCCCGAGGAGCCGGCCGAGCACGCGCCGTTCTGGCGGGTCATCCGCGGCGGGATGCTCGACGTCGAGCCGCCCGACCACACGCGGCTGCGGCGCCTGGTGAGCCGCGCCTTCACGCCGCGGACGGTCGAGCGGCTGCGCGGCACGATCGAGGCGGTGACGAACGGTCTCGTCGAGAAGGCCTTGCAGGAAAGGGAGTTCGACCTCATCGCGGCTGTCGCCGAGCCGCTGCCGGTGACGGTCATCGCCGAGATGCTCGGGGTGCCCGAGCCCGACCGGCACCGGCTGCGGCCGTGGTCGGCGGACATCTGCGGCATGTACGAGCTCGACGTCTCCGAGCAGACTGTGCGCGCGGCGGTGTGGGCGTGCGAGGAGTTCGGCGACTACCTCGTGCGGCTCAGCCGCGAGCGACGGGCCCGGCCGCAGGACGACCTGATCACCGCCCTCACGCAGGTCGTCGACGACGGCGACGTCCTCACCGAGGACGAGCTCGTGGGCACGTGCGTGCTGCTGCTGAACGCCGGTCACGAGGCGACCGTCAACGTCACCGGCAACGGCTGGTGGTCGCTGTTCCGCAACCCGGACCAGCTGGCCCGGCTGCGCGCCGACCCGTCGTTGGTGCCGACGGCGGTGGAGGAGCTGATGCGTTGGGACACGCCGCTGCAGGTGTTCGAGCGGTGGGTCCTGGAGGACCTCGAGATCGGCGGCGTGCCGGTCCCGCGGGGCGCCGAGCTCGGGCTGCTGTTCGGGTCGGCCAACCGTGACCCGGAGGTGTTCGTGGACGCCGAGGCGCTCGACGTCGGTCGCGACCCCAACCCGCACGTGTCCTTCGGTGCAGGCGTGCACTTCTGCCTCGGCGCGGCGCTGGCCAGGCTCGAGCTGCAGACGTCCTTCGCCACGGTGCTCCGACGGATGCCGCGTCTGCAGCTCGTCGAGGAGCCGAGGTGGAAGCCGGGCTACGTCATCCGCGGGCTGGAGGAGCTGCGGGTGCGCGTCTGAGCTCAGCCGCTCTCGCGCAGGTACGCCACGACCGCCGCCACCCGCCGATGGGTGTCGGGGCTCTCGCTGCCGCCGAGGAGCTTGCCGAAGACCTGCGCGACGTGCTTCTCGACGGCGGACTCGGACAGGTGCAGGACAGCCCCGATGCCCGCGTTGGTGCGGCCCGCGGCCATCTCGCGCAGCACGTCTCGCTCGCGCGGGGTCAGCGTAGACAGCGGCGACTCGCGCTGCCGGGCGCGGCGGCCGACGAGGACCTCGACGACGTGGGGATCCACGACGGACCGACCGGCCACGACCTCCCGCAGCGCCCGCAGCACCTCGTCGAGGTCGCCCACGCGCTCCTTCAGCAGGTATGCCAGTCCGTCCGTCCCCTCCTCGAAGAGCGCGAAGGCGTAGGCCTCCTCGCTGTGCTGGCTGAGCACGACGACGCCGATCCCGGGGTGCTCCCGCCGGATGGCGCGGGCCGCCTCGACCCCCTCCATGTGGTGACCGGGCGGCATCCGGATGTCGGTGACGACGGCGTCCGGCCGGAGCCTGTCCACCGCAACCAGCAGCTCCACGGCGTTGCCGACCGCAGCCACCACCTCGACCGAGCCGTCGTCCTCCAGCAGGCGTCGGGTGCCCTCGCGCACGAGGTAGTTGTCCTCCGCCAGGACGACGCGCAGGGTCGTGCTCACACGTCCGCACCGGCGCGCCGGCGCGCGGGCAGGATCGCGCGCAGGACCGTCCCGCCCTCCGGTCCGGAGGAGACCGACAGGTCCCCGCCGACCGCCTCCAGGCGGTCGCGCAGGTTGCGCAGCCCGGTCGTCGCGGTCTGCGCGGGGATTCCGCAGCCGTCGTCGGTCACCGTGACGCGGAGGGTGCCGTGGGTCTCGGACAGCGTGATGACCAGCCGGTCGGCGCCGCTGTGCTTGAGGGCGTTGGCGCAGGCCTCCGACACCGCGAACCACGCGGCTCCCTCGACGTCGTCGGCGTAACGCGCGGCCGCCACGTCTGCGGGGGCCTCGATGCTGACGTCGAGCGGCAGGCGCGTGGCCCGGGCCTCGATGGCCCCGACGAGACCGCGGTCCGACAGCACCGGCGGCCGGATGCCGTGGGCGAGCTCGCGCAGGTCGTCCAGCAGCGAGCGTGCGTCGCCCTGCAGCTCCCCGAGCAGGTCGCCCAGGTCGTCGGACTGCCCCCGCGCCAGGCGGTTCTGCGCCATCCGCAGCTTGGCCATCAGCGCCACGATCTCCTGCTGCGCGCCGTCGTGCAGGTCGCGCTCCAGCCGTCGCCGCTCTGTCTCCTGGGCGCTGACCAGCCGGGCGCGCGACGCGTTCAGGTCGCCTGCCTGGCGCCGGATCTCGGCGAGCCGGCCCGCCAGCTCCGCCGCCAGGCGCGCGTTGTGCACAGCGAGGCCGACCTGGCGCGCGAGGTCGGCCAGGACCGCGTCGTCCTGAGCGGTCAGGACGCCGGTGGACCGCTCACCGCAGGCGATCTCGCCCACCACCACGCCCGCGTGGGACAGGGCCACGCGCCGGGCCGGCACCTCGCCCGGGTCCGCGGTCCCGGCGCGGCCCAGCACCTCCACCAGGTCGGGCGCGCCGTCGTCGAGAGCCACGGCGATGCTCGCCCAGCGCACGTCCAGCCCGTCGCGGACCATCGCCGCGAGCCGGGGCGCGAGCTCCTCCAGGTCGTACGCGTGCTCAAGCGCCGCTCCGACGCGGCTCAGCAGCGTGTAGCCGCTGACCGGTTCACCGAACGCCCAGCGCCCCGCGCGCGCCTCGAAGCGACGCCGCAGGGGGGTGAGCGCCAGCGTCGCGAGCACGGCGACGACGACGGCGGCGCTCCACGGCACGACGCCGCCGGCTGCGACGCCGAGCGCGGCGGCGGCAGCCGCGCACGCGCCGGTGGCCACAGCGGTCACCCCGCCGTAGAGCACGGTCCGGCGCACGAGCAGGTCGAGGTCGAAGGCGTCGTCGCGCAGGGCCGCGATCCCCATGCCGAGCGGGATGAGGAACATGCACGGCACTGAGGCGACGACTCCCGCGCTGAGCACGTGCGCGGCACCCAGGGCGGAGAGCGTGACGCTCGCGACGGCTGCGGCCATGGCCGTGCGCCAGACGACCCGGACCGCCGGCCGCAGGGGCGCCGCCACCCGACGTTGTCGGCGGAACAGCAGCACGAGTCCGCCCGTGAGCAGCACCATGGGCAGCTGCTGCAGGGCGAAGCCGACGGCGTGCAGCCGCGTCAGCGCGTCCACGTGGAGCGGGAAGCGCTCCGGCATGGGCCGCCAGACCGCGGTCTCGAGGAACTCCCAGTGGTCCCGGCTCAGGACGGTCAGGATGGTGGCGGCGACGGCGTTGACGAGCGCGGCCCGCACCAGGCACACCGCGGCTGCGGAGTCCGGCCGACCGGTCGGGAAGATCGCGAGCAGCACGGCCAGGGCGGCGTAGGCCGTCATGACCCCACCCAGGTGGAGCATTTGGAGCAGCCCGACCAGCACCGCTGAGCTCGGCGCTGAGTGCAGCACCGCCTCGCAGGCGGTGGCGAGGGCGAGCCCGGTCCCGCAGGCCAGCAGCCAGCGGGCGACGGGCGACTCTGGCCGGTGGCGCACCAGCAGCAGCCCGACCGCGAGCACCGGCGCCACCTGCAGGAAGAACCACAGCCGCGCAGGCAGCGCGAGGGCGCCTGTCTGGGTGGCGGTGACGACGAAGGCGCCCAGCCCGGCGGCGATGGCAGCCGCGATCTCCACCCGCACGACCGTGCGGCTCGACCTCCGGAGCTCGTCCATGGCGGCATTGTGCGCCGGACGAGCGCGTCCGCGAGGGAGTTCGCCCACCTGAGGGGGTGTGGCTGTCCTCAGGGTCCGTGGCGGTCGGCCGCCGTGGGGCGGGTGGCCTGCCGGGGCGCTGACCGGCCGCGGCCGGACCAGCCTTCGCTCCGTCGCCGGACGCAGGGTCCGGCCCCCGATCGGAGAGCCGCCATGGTCCGCACCCCCCGTCCGCTGCACGTCCTCGCCCCCACGCTGCTGCTCGCCGGCGCGTTCCTGCACCCGGAGGAGCCCACCACCGGCGCCGAGCTGTACCCGGTGCTGCGGGAGCACGCCACCGCCTGGAGCGCCGCGCACTGGCTGCTGCTCGCGGGGGTGACTGCCCTGATCCCCGTCCTGCTCTGGCTGGCCGCGGAGGTGCGGGCGGCCGCGCCCCGGCTGTCCCTCACCGCCGCTGTGCTGGGCGTCGCAGGTGCGTGCTCCGCGGCCGCGGTCTTCGGGACGTCCCTCGCGCTCGGCGAGATGGGGGAGGGCCCGCGCGACGCGATGGTCCCGCTCGTGGACCGGGTGCTCGGCCTCTGGTCGGTGCTGCTGCCCGGTGTCCTCGCCCTCGTGACGTCCGTGGTGCTGCTGGCAGCAGTCCTGCTCTCGACCCGCCGCATCACCGGCGTGGCAGCAGGTCTCGTGGGAGCGGGCTTCGTCGCCGAGGTGATGGCGCCCGAGCCCTTCGCCTGTGCCGGCGGGCTGCTGTTCCTGGTGGGGATGGTCCTGGTCGCGCGGCAGCTCGAGCACGACGCTGTCCGGCCTGCGCCGTCGCGCGCCACCGTCTCCGTCTGACCTACTCCCCGGTCGTGCCGTCTGCCAGCTCGCGCAGCAGGTCGAGATGCCCGAGGTGGCGGGCAGTCTCCTCGACCAGGTGCAGGAGCGCGAAGCGCACGGAGAACTCCCGCCCGCGCGCGTTGGTCACGGTGTGGTCCAGCGGCAGCCCCGCGGTCACGGCCCGCGAGCGGTCGCACGCCGCGCGGTACAGCGCGACCGTCTGCTCGAGCGGCTCCTCGCCCGCGGAGTGGAACTCCCAGTCCGGGTCGTCGTCGAACGGCGCGCTCGCCCACGGCTCGGGCATCGGCGACGTCCCCACGCCGTGCGTGACCCAGTTGTCCTCGACCAGCGCCAGGTGCTTCACGACGCCGGCCGCCGTGGTCCCGCTGCGGAGCGGCGACCTGGTCGCGTCGGGCTGCGCCATGCCGGCCACCTTGAGCAGGACGCCCTCGCGGTACCACTCGAGCAGGGTGTCGAGCATCGTGCGCTCGTCGGCGGCGTGGACCGGCGGCAGATCGCGCTCGCCGGTGTCGACGGGGGCAGCGCCGCGCTCGCCCGCGCTGCGCTCGATGCACAGCTCGTTGCCCTCCGGGTCGGCCAGCACCACCCAGCCCGTGCCGTCCGGCCGGGTCCGGTCGGCGACCACGGACGCGCCGAGGGCCACCAGCCGCGCGACCTCCTCGTCACGGGTCGCCTTCGGCTGCAGGTCGAGGTGCACGCGGTTCTTGACCGTCTTGCCGTCCGGCACCTGCTCGAACAGCAGGGGCGGCCCCGCCGAGGTCACCAGCGCGGCAGGGTCGCCGGGGGAGTCGTCGTCCTGGAGCCGTCCCCCGACGACCTGCGCCCAGAAGGTCGCGAGTGCGTACGGGTCGAGGCTGGCGAAGGTCACGTGCCGTACGGCGGAGGTCATCGGCGCACCCTGGCCGCCGAGCGCGCCGAGGGCAAGGACGCGGCTCCGCGCCCCTAGGCCTTCGGGACCACCGACACCGCGTTCTTGCTGACGGCGGCGGCCTTCTTCTCGGCCCGCTTCTCCTTGATGGACTTGCCGGCGGTCTTGCTCTGGTGCTGGCGCGGTGACTTGTCGGCCATGGCCGGGCTCCTCGGGTGCGCGTGGCAGCTGCCACGCCCGGACAGGCGCCGGTGGCGCGTGCCGAGCCGGTCCCGAAGGACGTGCGTCGACTCTCCTCCGGCGCGCGGCCCGCGGCAAGCAGCCACTACGCGGGACGGACCTCGAACCACACGCACTTGCCTCCGGAGACCTCCTGCGAGCCCCAGCTGGCCGCCAGGGCCTCCACGAGGGCGATGCCCCGGCCGCCCTCGTCGAGGTCGGTGGCCTGCCTGCGCTCAGGCAGCTCCGAGCTGTCGTCCAGCACCTCGACGCGCACGCCGGACTCCAGCGGGACGACGCGCAGCCGCACCTGCCCCGACCCGTGCACCAGGGCGTTGGTCACCACCTCGCTGACCAGGAGCGCGACGGTGTCGGGGTCGACGTCCGGAGCACAGCCCGCGCAGGCGTCGACCGCGAACCGCCGCAGGCGCGCGACGCTGGCGGGCACCGTCTCCGCCGCGATCTCGAAGGGCGGCCCGGTCGGCGCACCGCGGTCCGGCGTGCGGACCTCACCGCTCACGCGGCACCTCCGGGGGCACGACGTTGGGACCGGCCTCCGCCGGACGCGGAAGGTCCTGGCGGTGCAGTCGCACGGCGACCATCGCGACGTCGTCCTCGCTCCGGGACGGCATCAGCTCGGCCAGGAGCGTGTCGCACAGCTCCTCTAGCGGCAGGTGCGCGACCCGACCGAGCATGACGCGCAGCAGCTCCAGCCCCTCGTCGAGGTTCTGGCCGCGCCGCTCCACGAGTCCGTCGGTGTAGAGCAGGACCGTGCTGCCGCGGTCCAGGGTCACGACGGTCTCGATGCGGGGACTCGAGGGGTCGATCCCCAGCAGCAGGTCCGCCTCCAGACCGGCGAGCACCTGGACCTGGCCGAGGGGGTCGACGGCCATCGGCGGAGGGTGGCCGGCGTTGGACCAGCGCAGGTGGGTGATCCCGCGGTCGCGCTCGTCCGGCGTCTGCTCGAGCCGCGCGACGACGGCCGTCGCCGTGGTCGCCACCTGCAGGCCCTCGATGGCAGCGTCCAGGCGGGACAGGACCTGCGCGGGCCCCTGCTCGGTGGTGAAGGCGATCCCGCGCAGCAGGCCGCGGACCTGACCCATGGCGGCAGCGGCAGCGGTGTCGTGACCGACGACGTCGCCGATGACGAGGACGGTTGCGCCACCGGGCTGGAGGAAAGCGTCGTACCAGTCGCCGCCCACCTGCGCGGCCTCGGCCGCCGGGGTGTAGCGCACGACGACCTCCACGTGGTCGGGCTCAGGCGGCGCCGTCAGCAGGCTGCGCTGCAGCTCCTCGGCGAGCTGGCGCTGCTGGCGGAACAGCCGGGCGTTGTCGAGGGCCAGGGCCGCGCGGGCGGCGACGTCGCGCAGGGCGACCAGGCGCTCCGGGTCCACGCCGCCCCGCCCAGGCCCGCTGAAGACGCTGATGAGTCCCACGGTCCGGCCCCGGGCCTGCATCGGCAGGATGGCCGCGGTCTCCGGCGCGAGCTCGAGCAGCAGGTCCTTCGCTTCGCCTGGCCGGATCACCTCGGTGATGCGGGCAGTCGCCCGCTCCTCGACGACAGCCGGCTGCCCGGTGCGCATGGCCGCCGCGACGAACGAGCCGGCTGTCAGCGCAGCGATGCGCACCTGCGAGTAGCGCGCCGTCGTGGCCTGGAGCGCCGGGTCGGCGTGCGCCCATCCGACGTCGCGCAGCGTCCCGTCGTCGTCGACCAGCGTGATGAGGCACCAGTCGGCGAGCCCGGGGACCAGGAGCTGCGCCAGTCGCGCGACGCCCTCCTCGGCATCGAGGGTGTCCGACAGCTGGGAGGTGACGTCGGCCGCCAGGCGCGAGCGCCGGGCCGCGGCAGCCGCCCGCTCCTGCGCCTGCTTGCGAGCGGTGATGTCGAGGAAGTAGACGGACAGGCCGTCGGGGGAGGGCCAGGCCCGCAGCTCGTACCAGCCGTCCAGCGGCGGCGGGTAGTACGCCTCGAAGGTGATCGCACGGCCGGTGGCCCGGGCCTGCATGAAGTTTCTCTC
>JBKJQM010000399.1:0-7233 GCA_046594005.1 Mycobacteriales bacterium | reverse complement strand
CTCGGCGTGGAACGAGAGCGCGTCGACGGCGCGGACATCGCCGAAGGACTTGGAGAGCCCCTCCACCTCGATGCGATGCCCCTCCACCACGACCGCAGGCTAGACCTCCTCGCACGCACCAGATCTGTCAGAGAAGGACGTCATCGTCTGCCGATCGGACGGGGGTGGGTGCGATCAGCTCCTGGCCGCCCACGTCTGCGTGGGGCGGATCATCGGGCCCGGCATCACCGGTTCGTTGCGGAGCCGCCGTGACGACCAGCTAGCAGAGGGCGGCTATCAGGCGGTCCAGCAGCGCGCTGACCTGTTCGCCGCCGGGCTGCGGCTGACTGGTGTCGGGACTGGCGATGCGCGTCTCGCGCACACCCGCGACCTGCAGCTGCACGCGGACCTCTCGCTCGTCGCGCGCCAGTGCGCAGTCGGCGACCTTCACCGTGAAGCCGTAGATGCCGCCGCCGTTGCCGGGGAGTGTCTGCGGCAGCTGCAGGCCGGCAACTGGCGCGACGGTGAATCCCAGGACGTCGACCCGCTCGAGGACGATGTCGCCATCGGCGCGCGGCACCGACTCGAGGTTGAGCAGCAGGACGCCGCGGGCGTCGGCCTGCACCTCGACCAGCGGGCGGGCGTCGGGGTCCGGCAGGTCACACGCCTCGAGCGCGGCTCGCCGGACCTCCCCCGGCACGATGGGTGTCCGGCGATCGCGCTTGACCTTCGACGCAGGCAGAGCGGTCGTCACCAGCGCGACGCTTGTCGGGTAGCGGCCCGCGCCAACTGCTCGGCAGTCGACGCGGCCGGCGACCGACAGGTCGGTCGGGAGCGCGTCGTACCCGGGGCGGGTGTCCGGGTCGACCGCCTGCACGCCGTCTCCGTCCAGGCGCGCCCCGACGAGCCGTTCCGCGAGGGGCCGCCGCCCGTCGTCGTCGACGACGAACTGCACGAGCAGCTGACCCTGGATGCCAGCGACCGTCGGGACTCCCACGCGCAGGTGCACCTCGTCGAGCGCATCCAGGGCCGCCTGCCGCTCCCGCGCGGCCGTGACCCGCGGCAGCACCGCGGTGATGAGCAGCCCCGCCGCGGCGAGGACCCCCACGACGACGCGGGTGCGCCGGGACCACCGCGGATCCCGGTCGTCATCAGGGCCGAGCACGTCGAGCGGACCGCCGCCGTGAGGGTCCACGACACTCACCACCGGCAGGTCGGACACGCAGCGGATGCTACTGAGGCAGGCCTCAGGCGACACCCACCTTGCCGAGCGTCGTCCGGCGGGCCTTGAGGTGCGGCTCGTCGAGGGACATGGCCAGCTCGACCAGGGACATGGCGAGGCCGTCATGTCCGCCGGCCACTCTGCCGATGCGGTGGCACTGCGGACACGGACTGAGGGACGCCGCTCGACGGGTAGGTGCTGTTCCCGACGATCGGGCCGCGTTCTCCTCGGCGAGGACACTCGGCTGGCTGCACGTGTGTGCACCGGGCGGGTGCGATCACCTTGCCGACGGCGTCGGGTCGGCGCAGAAGGCTGTCTGGGTCAGCCGGCCAGACCGCGATCAGACGCGCGGTCGCGGGGTTGCCGTCGGGACGCGCCGGGCCAGGAAGGAGAGCTGGTCGGTGACGACCGGCTCGAACCACTGGCCGGCGTAGATGTCGAAGTGCCCGGTGGCGTAGGTCTTGACCTCGCCCTGGCGGGCGGCGTGCGCGTGCCGCAAGGTGGCCTTGGCGGGGGCGACTCCGTCGTGCTCAGCGACGCAGAACAGCACTGGGCAGCGCAGGTCGCGGGTCTTGCGACCGGGGCGGGCGAAGGGGATCGCAAGGGCGACCCGGGCCGGGACGTCGTTGCGGAAGTCGGCCTCCGCGACACCGGAGGCGTCCAGGAGCGCGAGGACGCGCGCGACGTCCTCGGGGCGTGACATCAAGCCGACTTCACCGGGGCGTGCGGCTGCCTTGACCCGCACCGGCGGGCGACGGAGCAGGGCCGCCGCGACGTCGCGCCCGGCGGCGATCACCAGGCGCGCGAGGGCGCGTGGAGAGGTGGCGGTGGCTGACGCGAAGCCGTCGGTGAAGGGGCACTGGACGATGACGGCGGCGATGGCCGGGTCCTGCGCAGCGGTGGCGAGCGCGTGGCCGCCGGCGAAGGAGGTGCCCCAGAGCACGACGCGGGCGCCGTCGACCTCGGGAAGTGTGCGGGCGAAGGCGACGGCGGCATTCCAGTCCTGGCGCTGCCGGCGGATGCTGATGAGCTCGCGGGGCTGGCCCTCGCTGTCGCCGAAGTGGCGGTGGTCGAAGACCAAGCAGGCGTAGCCGGCGGCGGCGAAGCGCTCGGCGAAGGCGTCCAGGCGCAGCGTCTTGACCGCACCGAGGCCGTGCGCCATGACCATGACCGGCGGACGGGACGCCGCATCTGATGCGCCCGTGGGCAGGTACAGCCAGGCGTGACAGCGGTCCTGGCCGCCGGTGAACCAGACGTCGCGGCGGATAGTGGAGGTGGTGCCGTCGGTCATGCTCGCTCCTGGTCGGTGCCGGTAGGTGACGTGTCGGGGGGTCAGGCCAGGGGGTTGCTGTCGCGGCCGAGCCGGTACTGCAGAGCGCGGGGCAGCGGCCGGACGACGGCGGCCAGGACCTTGTTGACGGTGCCGGGGACGCAAATCGGCTTGCCGGCGTTGACCGCCGCCCACCCCTCGCGCACGACGTCTTCGGGCTCCTGCCAGAGCACGCGTGGGAGCCTGCCGGCCTGGTCGCGGGTGCCCATGACGTCGTGGAACTCGCTGCGCGTGAACCCTGGGCACAACGCCGTCACGTGAATGCCGGACGGCTTGAGCTCCATGTCCAACGACTGGGACATGTTCAGCACGTAGCTCTTGATCCCGGTGTAGAGCAGGCTCTTGCCGGGCGGCGCGAGCGCCGCCAGCGACGACACGTTCACGATCCGGCCCCAGCCCCTGGCCTGCATGCCCGGGACCGCGAGGTGCGCGAGCTCGGTCACGGCGGTCACCATCAGCTGGAGCTCATCGGCCAGCTGTGGCCAGGGGGTCTCGGCGAAGGCGGTGCTGCCTGACAGGCCCGCGTTGTTGATGAGCACGTCGATGTCGAACCCGAGCCCGGCCGCGTGCTCGAAGACCTGGCGTGGGGCTTCCGGGTCGGTCAGGTCGGCGGCAAGCACCGCGCACCGCACGCCCTGCTCGGCCGTCAGCTGCCGGGCGAGCTCGAGCAGCCGCTGCTCACGCCGGGCGACCAGCAGCAGGTCGTACCCGTCGGCCGCGAGGGTGCGGGCGAAGCACGCCCCGATGCCGGCGGACGCTCCCGTGACGAGCGCACCTCGCTTCGTACACACGTCGTCTGCTCCTCCTCGCTCTTGATGGACTGACAAGAAGTAGGCCATGGCTCTTGAACGGTCGTCAAGATAGGGTGGGTGTGTGCCGCGCAACAGACGCCAGCAGGACCGGGAGGAGAAGCGCCGGGAGATCGTCGGAGCAGCGCTCGCCCTGTTCACCGAGCACGGCTTCGACGGGACGTCGGTCGCTCAGGTCGCCCGCGCCGCCGGCATCACCCCGAACACCGTCTACTGGTACGTCGAGGACAAGGACGCCCTACTCGTCGCCGCCTTGGACCAGCTGCTGGAGCAGGCGCTCGACGAGCTCGCCGGCCGCACCGAAGAGCCGCTGGTCGACCAGGTGCTCTGGGTGCTGGACCGGCTCCAGCAGCACCACCGATTGGTCACCGTCGTGCACGCGCGCGCCGCGCAGGCACCCGCCGTCGCTGCCTGGCACGACCAGTTCCACAGCCTCGTCGACGCCCTGATCACCGACAGACTGCGCGCGCGTGGTGTGGCCGAGCAGGACCTCCCGCCGGTCGCCCGGCTCGGCGTCCTCGCCGTCGAGGGCCTCCTCACACACCCAGCCAACCCCGACCTCAGCAGGAGCATCCTGCACCTGGCGTTGCGCGCTCCCGCCTGACTCGAAGACGCCTCCGTCCCGACCCGCTACGACTCCGGCGACGCCGCCCGCGTGCGCAGCCGGGCCAGCACCGCCGGGCGGTGCTCGGGCAGCGCTGCCTCGGCCAGGTCGGTCAGCAGCTCGTCGATCCGGCCCTGCACCTGCAACGAGTCGTGTCCGTACTGCTCGATCTCGTCCAGCGCCAGGGCGAGCAGGTCCGGGAACGACGCCGGCGGCATGACCAGGCGCAACGTCCCGTCCTCGTCCCGGTGCAGGCCGTCGGGCAGGTGCCGGCTGACGAGGCGCCGCAGCAGGTCGTGGAGCTCGTCGAGAGCCTGCACCGCGGTCGTCGGGTCGTTGATGCCGGGCGACAGTGCGCGCTCGGCGATGTCCACGAGCTGACGCAGCCCGAAGGACAGGTCCTGCTCCATCGTCCGGTCCTTGCCCAGCAGGACCGCGCCGGTCACCGCGCGCTGGTCGACCTCGCCCGAGCCGTGGACGTCGAGCAGGGGAGCGCCCTCGGGCACGAAGCCCCCCAGCGGGTGGCGCAGCACGAGCACGACCTCCGCGTCCCGCGCAGCCCGGACGAGTCCATGCTCATCGACCGTGCGCAGGACGCCGTAGCCGGGACTGGCGATGCGGGCCGTGGACGGGCCCGGCAGGACCGGTCGCGCGGCCGGCGGCGGGGCGTCCTCGGGCAGCACGCGCGCGAACAGTGCCCGCGTCTCGTCGCCGACGGCCCGCACGATGGAGGACGCCTGGATGGCGGTGGCGACGTGATGGATGTACGCGACGAAGACCCCCACGCTGACCAGCAGCAGGGCGACCCCGGCGGTGGTGGCGACGGTGGGCACGAACTGCGAGCCGTCGGTGCTGTCGACACTGCGCAGCACCATGACGGCGTAGACGAAGGTGGCGACGAAGACCCCGAGCGAGAGCTGCGTCTGCCGATCGCGCAGGAACGTCCGCAGCACCCGCGGGGAGAACTGGCTGCTGGTCAGCTGCAGCACCACGATCGTGATCGAGAAGACCAGACCGGTGAAGGTGATCATCGACGTGGTGATCGCCGACAGCACCTCGCGCGCGCCGTCCGGTCCGGCGCCGAACGTGGCCCGTCCGAGGCCGTCGCCGAAGGACCGGTCCACCTCGACGAGTCCCAGCGCCAGGCCCAGGGCGACCAGGACGCACAGGCTGGGCACGGCCCAGAAGCCGGTGCGCACGGCCTCGACGGCTCGACCGGGGAGCCCGCTCACGCTGGCGAGTCCGTCGTACCGCAGCGTGTCAGCAGGCGCATGCGCGGCTCCTACCCCTGGCTGGATCGTCCGCACCGGATCCCCACCACCCATCCACGTGCTGGCGGTCGCCGAGCACGCCGCAGGCCCCCGAGGCCGGTCCAGGTGAGCGTCCGGTGTCGCCGGACCGTGTGCGCGACGGCGTCGAGGGTCAGCTGGCGAGGGCGAGGACGGCTCCGCTGCCCAGGCCCAGCAGCACGGAGGCGACGGCGGCGACCACCGCGCTGGCCTGGGCGATCGGGCGTACCGGTGGGGGGGCAGCCTGCGCGGCGCCCTCGCGGGCGAAGACAGGGGCGAGCCAGCGCAGGTAGTAGAACAGGCTCGCCACGGTGTTGACGGCGGCGATCGCGACCAGCCAGCCGAACCCGCCGTCGAGGGCGGCGCCGAAGACGGTGAGCTTGCCGACGAAGACCGCGGTCGGGGGGGTGCCGACCAGTCCCAGCAGCAGCACCAGCAGGGACAGGCCCAGCACCGGCCGGCCGGCGGCCAGGTTGCGGTAGTGCTCCAGCCGGGCGGCCTGGGGGAGTGCCGCGGTGACGGCGAAGGCACCCAGGTTCGTCACCGCGTAGGCGGCCAGGTAGAGCGACAGCGAGGGCAGCGCGAGGTCGCTGCGCCCGGCGACGGCGACCGCCATCAGCAGGTAGCCCGCCTGGCTGACGGTCGACCAGCCGAGCAGCCGACGGGGGGACTCCTGCGTGAACGCCGCAAGGTTGCCCAGCGTCATCGTCACTGCGGCGAGGACCGCCACCAGCAGCGGCCAGTCGACGACCTCGTCCGGCACCGCGTCGAGCACTCGGTAGGCAGCGAGCAGCCCGCCGACCTTCGGCACCGTGGTGAGCAGCGCGGCGGCTCCGGCGCGCGAGCCCTCGGCCGCGTCCGGCACCCAGAAGTGGCCGGGGACGAACCCGCCCTTGAAGGCCAGGCCCGCCAGCAGCGCGACCACCCCGACGGCGACGACCGGCTGCTGGTCGCCGCTGACCTGGGCCAGCAGTCCGTAGCCGGTGCCGCCGGCCGTCCCGAACAGCAGGGTGACCCCGAGCAGCATGACGATGCCGAGGAACGCCCCGAGCAGGTAGGTCTTGAGGGCGGCCTCGGTGCCGCGCCGGTCCCGGGCCGCGCCGGCCAGGGCGTACAGCGGGACGCTCGCGAGCAGGTAGGCGACGGCGAGCAGGATCAGGTCGGTGCTGGCGGCGAGCACCGACGCGCCGAGCACGGTGAGCAGCAGCAGGACGTAGTGCTCGCTCTCCCGCGGGTCCCCGTGCACCTGTTCGGACAGGATGCCGAGCACGAGCAGACCGGACAGGGCGCCGACCAGGCGCGCGGTCGCGGTGATCGCGTCGACGGCGAAGGTGTCGTCGTAGACCAGCCGGTCGGGCCCGGCGAGCGCCACCGCGGCGAGCACCGCCGAGCCCACCAGCAGCGCCGCCGTGACCAGCCGCGCCACCCACTGCCGCTGCCGCGGCAGGAAGCTGCCGAGCAGCAGCACGGCGGCGGCGCCGAGGAGCAGGACGAGCTCCGGCAGCAGCGCGAGGGGGTCCTCGTTCACGCCCGGGTCACCGGCTCACGAGCTCCACGACGGCGGCGGCCGCGGGCTCGATGACCGCGAGCATCGGCCGGGGCAGCACTCCGAGCAGCAGGGAGAGGGCGAGCAGCGGCACGACCGCGGCCAGCTCACTCGGGCGCAGGTCGGTGACCCGGCTGGTCAGCCGGCCGGGCTCACCCAGCAGCAGCCGGCTGATCGCCCACAGGAACAACCCCGCGGTCACCAGCAGGCCGAGCAGCGCCACGACCACCCCGACGGGTGCCGAGCCCAGAGACCCTGCCAGCACTTGGAACTCGGCGAGAAAGCCGGTAAATCCGGGCAGCCCCAGGCTGGCGAACGCGGCGACGGCGAACAACCCGGAGAAGCGTGGCGCCGTCGCCGACAGTCCGCCGTACGCGTCGAGGTCGTAGCTCTGCGTGCGGTCCTGCAGCACCCCGGCGAGCAGGAACAGCGCGGCGGTGATGAAGCCGTGGCT
>JBKJQM010000390.1:0-4921 GCA_046594005.1 Mycobacteriales bacterium | reverse complement strand
CTGGCCTTCGCGGTGGCGCTCGAGCTGCTGCTGCTCGTGGTCGTCGCCGTCGTCCTGCGGCGGCAGTTCGTCCGGCTGCGCCGGGACGTCGTCATCCCCGTGGAGCACCTCGTCGGCACGATCGACCGGCTCCGCCACGGCGAGCTCGACGCCCGCTCGGAGCAGACCGGCCCGGCCGAGCTGCGCTCGATCGGCGCCGGGCTCGACGACATGGCAGCCGCGCTCGAGCAGGCCCGGACCGCGACGCAGGAGCGCGAGACCGAGCTGGTCACCGCCCGCCGCGAGGCCGAGGAGGCCACGGCCGCCAAGTCGGCCTTCCTCGCGACGATGTCGCACGAGATCCGCACCCCGATGAACGCGGTCATCGGGATGACGGGGCTGCTGCTCGACACCGACCTCACCCCGGACCAGCGGGACTTCGCCGAGACCGTCCGGCAGAGCGGCGACGCGCTGCTCGTGATCATCAACGACATCCTCGACTTCTCGAAGATCGAGTCGGGACAGCTGGAGCTGGAGGTCGTCCCCTTCTCGGTGCGCGACTGCGTAGAGGGGTCGCTCGACCTCGTCGCAGCGCAGGCCGGCCGGCAGGGGCTGGACCTGCTGGCACAGCTCCGCGACGGCGTGCCTCCCGTCGTGGTCGGCGACGTCACACGGCTGCGTCAGGTGCTGGTCAACCTGCTGAGCAACGCCGTGAAGTTCACCGAGCGCGGCGAGGTCGTCGTCACCGTCGACGTCGAGCCGGGAGACGTCCTGCGCTTCGACGTGCGCGACACCGGCATCGGCATCCCGGCCGACCGCCGCGACCGGCTGTTCCGCTCGTTCAGCCAGGTCGACGCCTCCACCACCCGCGTGTACGGCGGGACCGGCCTGGGCCTGGCCATCAGCCAGCGCCTTGCGGAGGCGATGGGCGGCGGGATCTCGGTCGACAGCGAGCCGGGACGGGGCTCGACCTTCACCGTCCAGGTGCCCCTGCCGCGCGGCGCGCAGACCGAGGACGCGCTGGCCTCTCCCCCGGCTGAGCTGCCCGGTCGCCGCGCGCTGATCGTCGACGACAACGCCACCAACCGCGACATCCTGCGCCGTCAGCTCGAGGGCTGGCGGATGACGGTCGAGGCCTTCGCGTCGGGGCCGGCCGCGCTCGCCGCGGTCGACGCGGGCGGCGCGTACGACGTGGTGCTGCTCGACATGCACATGCCGGAGATGGACGGCGTCGAGCTGGCCCGCGGCCTGCGCGAGCGAAGTAGCACCCGTGACCTGCCGCTGCTGCTGCTGACCTCGCTCGGCCAGCGGCCGGCCGCGGCCGCCGAGCTGGGCCTGCTGCACCTCACCAAGCCGGTGAAGGCCGCGGCCCTGCGCACTGCCGTGGCGCAGGCACTCGGGGCAACTCTCGAGCCGGCGGCCGCCGGGGCCGCGGCCGAGCCCGAGCGGCGGTTGCGGGTCCTGCTGGCCGAGGACAACGTCGTCAACCAGCGCGTCGCCTCGCTGCTGCTCGAGCGGCTCGGGCACCGCACCGACGTGGTCGCGAACGGGGTCGAGGCGGTGCAGGCCGTGCGCACGACCTCGTACGACGTGGTTCTCATGGACGTGCAGATGCCGCAGCTGGACGGGCTGGAGGCGACCCGGCGCATCCGCAGCGAGCTGCCGCCGGAGTCGCAGCCGCGGATCATCGCCATGACGGCGAACGCGCTGGCCGAGGACCGCGACCGCTGCCTGGCGGCCGGCATGGACGACTACCTCGCCAAGCCGGTGCGCCGCGAGGAACTCGACCGGGCGCTGCGCCGGGCCGGCCAGGCGCTGACCGCCGCCGGCGCCCCGGTCCTCGTCGCCGAGCCGACGTCGGAGCAGGTCCTGGACCCGAACGTGCTCGGCGGCCTGGCCGGTCGCCTGGGCGACCGCGCCGGCGCGTTCCTCAGCGGCCTGTTCGCGACCTGGGACGCCGAGACCACCACCCGCCTCGGCGAGCTGACGGAGGCCGTGCGCACCGGGGACGTGGCCGCCGTCGGCCGGGTTGCGCACTCGGTCAAGGGCGGCAGCGCCTCCATGGGCGCGGTCCGGCTCGCCGCCGTCTGCGACCGCGTGGAGCTCGCCGCGCGCCACGGAGGGCCCGTCGACCTGGCGGAGGCGCAGGCCCGCATCGCCTCTGAGGTGGTCGCGGCCCGCGCGGCGCTGGCGGCGTCGTACGGCAGGTGAGGCTCCCGCCGGCGGAGCCGCCGTTCCCCGTCACGGCTCCGCACCGCGTGGTGCCAGCCCCACGTCCGCTCGAGGGATCGCCGTCCGTGGTGCTGGACGACGCCTGGCCGGCGGCGGTACGACGCCGGCTCGAGCGGCTGGCCGGCGACCCCGACGGCGTGGTCGTCCGCGACCCCTCCGACCGCGACGACGCGGACCTGGCGGCCGCCCTCCGGGAGGCCTGGCGACTGCTGCCCGGGCTCGACCACCTGGGCGTCGCGGTCGACGTCCGGAGCGCGACCGCCGTGCGCACCGGACCGACCCTGTGCGAGCAGGCGACCGAGGAGCTGCTCCGCCGGACAGGGCTGGACCTGCTCGTCGTCGGGTGGCTGCTGGCCTGCTCGGACGACCTGGTGGTCCTGCACCGCCGCGGCGCCGGCGAGCTCCGGGCTGAGCTGCTCGCGGTGGCGTTCCCCTCCGGCTGGCCCCCGCGCGAGCGGGCCGGCGCGTCGCTGCTCGAGCTGCACGCACCGGTCGCGGAGGGTCAGCGACTGCAGCGCGCGGCACCCGCGCTGACGGAGGCGCTGCTGACGAAAGGGCCGCTGCGGCAGCACGTCTGGGGCCTGGACCCGGACGGACAGCTCGACCGGGACCCGTCGGCGTCGGACGTCCCGCTGCGGCACTGTCCGGCGCCCGGCGACTGGTGGCTGCGGGTCGAGCGGCAGACCAGCGTGCCGCTGCCGCACCTCGCACGCGCGCTGTTCACGATCCGACCGCACCTCGTGCCGCTGACCGCGCTGGCCCGCGACCAGCGGGCCGTGCTGGCGGCGGCGATCGCCTCGATGGGCCCGGAGGCCCGGCGCTACAAGGGCATCTCGGAGGTTGCCGACGACCTGGTGGCCTGGCTGCTCAGTTGAGGGTCGGGTCGGCGGGGTAGCTGGCCGCGAACGCGATCGGCGGTCCCTGCCGGCGCAGGACGTGCTGCCAGAGCTGGTCGGGGCGCACGGCGAAGGCGTCGGCCGGCAGGGCGTCGATGACGTACCAGGCGCCCTCCTCGACCTCGGACTCGAGCTGCCCGGCGCCCCAGCCGGCGTACCCGGCGAAGACGCGCACCTCGCTCACCGCGGTCGCCAGCTCGGACGGCTCCGAGTCGAGGTCGACGGTCCCGACGGACCCGCCGGGGACACCCTCGAGCTCGGCGTACGAGCCCAGCAGGGGCCCGCCGACCTTCTTGTGCCCCAGGCAGATCGCGGCCTGCGGCTGCACCGGGCCGCCGGTGAAGACGACCCCCGGCTCGCACGCCAGCACCGCCCAGCCGGGCAGCACCTCGGCGACCTCTGTGCCGGTCGGCCGATTAAGCACCAGCCCCAGGGCACCGTCCTCGTCGTCGGCCTGCAGCAGCAGGACCACGGTCCGCGCGAAGTTCGGGTCACCGAGCTGGGGGGTCGCGACGACCAGCTGGCCGGCTCTCACTGACGACGCTCGCGCTGCTGGGCGAGCAGCTCCCGAAGCACGGGGAGGGCGCGGTGGTCCTTCGGCCGGTCGGCAGCTGCCTTGCTGCGCACGATGTCGGCGAGGCTGGCGAGCTGGACGCTCACACCGCGGAAGGTGAAGGTGGTCGCCTCGCCGGCGAGACTGGAGTACCCGCTGGTGCCTGCCGGGGTGAACGAGATGTCGAGGTCGCCGTGCGGGGTCGTCAGGTTCCAGAAGACGGCCGCGGCCAGCGAGGTGGCGTCACAGGAGAACGGCAGGCCCTCCGGGATGTCGGGGTGACGCACTCTCGCGTCAAGGGCCCGAAGAGCGTCCGCCAGCCGGGTCAGGTTGGCCGTCGACGCCTCCGGCGTCACGTCCACGTCCCGAGTGGGGAGCGGGCTGCCGTGCGCGACGGCTGCCATGCCCCCGATGAGCACGAACTGGACGTCGTGCTGCACGAGCGCCGCCAGGATCTGCTCGGGGATGAAGACCTCAGGCAATTCCGGCCTCCCGGGCCCCCGCGCGGAGGTCCTGCGCGATGGCCACCATCTGCATGTTGCTCTCGAGGCGTTCCTCCGGCGACAGGCGGAGCAGGCGCTGCGCCTGGGACCAGTCGTCGCGCAGGCCGTCGTCGTACAGCTCGAGGTGCACGTCGAGCACGAACCCGCACAGCCGCAACAGCCGTACGACGTTGGCGAACGACGGCTCGGACCGTCCGCTCTCCCACCGAGCGATCGAGGACTGCGTCGTCCCCGCGCGCTCGGCCAGCTCGCGCTGCGTCAGGTCTGCCCGCTTGCGCGCCTCGACGAGCAGATCAGCGCCTGTCGGTCCCATCTGCTCAGCATAGCGGACTCGCTATGCCAGTGCGGCCTTGGCCTTGTTGCGCGTCGAGCGGGCGCGCTCGCCGGCGTCGAGGATCACCTTGCGGATCCGCACCTTGCCGGGCGTCACCTCGACGCACTCGTCCTCGCGGCAGAACTCCAGCGCCTGCTCGAGGCTGAGCTCCTTGTGCGGGATGAGCGGGACCAGCACGTCCGAGGAGCTCTGCCGCATGTTGGTGAGCTTCTTCTCCTTGGTCGCGTTGACGTCCATGTCGTCGCTGCGGGAGTTCTCGCCCACGATCATGCCCTCGTAGACCTCGGTGCCCGGCGGCACGAACATCGTGCCGCGCTCCTGCAGGTTGGCCAGCGCGAAGCCGGTCGTCGGGCCGGAGCGGTCCGCGACCAGGGAGCCGGACGGGCGGGTGCGGATGTCGCCGTGCCACGGCTCGTAGCGCTCG
>JBKJQM010000319.1:0-3373 GCA_046594005.1 Mycobacteriales bacterium | reverse complement strand
GGCCGCCTGCTCAAGGACGCGGAGCTCACTCGCCGCGGCACCGCCGTGGCCCGCAAGGCCGACGCGCTGCAGGTCGCCGCCTCTCTCGAGGAGAAGGCCGCCGCGCGCAAGGCCGAGGCTGAGCAGACCCTGCAGACGCAGAAGAAGGCCGCTGCCGACGCGCGGGCGAAGGCTGCTCGCGACAAGGCCCAGCGCACGGCCGACATCGCCCGCGAGGAGGCCGCCGAGAAGCGTGCCGCCGCCGAGAAGGCCGCTGCCCGGGAGAAGGCCGCTGCCGATGCCATCGAGAAGAGCGCCAACGCCAAGCTGCAGGCCGAGCAGCGGAGCCTCGAGCTTCAGCAGGACCGCATCGAGACGCGCACCAAGGCCCGCACCGCCGCGCCGAAGGCCCAGCTCGAGAAGGCCGTCGAGCGCAGCGCCGAGGCCGCGGCCGAGCGCAGCGACGCCGACCGCCTCGCCGAGCTGGCTGCCGCTGAGCGCGAGTCCCGCAAGAACAGCTAGTACCCCCTCCCGCGTTCCAGTCGGCCCGGCCCCCCATCACGGGGGCCGGGTCGGCTGCCGTTCGGGGGTCAGTCGGGCGGGGAGGCCGCCGGGAGGCGGAGGGCCAGGATGGCGGCGTCGTCCTCGAAGGGGCCCCGTGCGGCGCCGAGCAGCGCGTCGCAGAGCCTGCCGAGGCTGAGGCCGTGGTGCGCGGCCAGGGAGTCCGCGAGGTGGCTGATGCCGACGTTCAGGTCCTCCCCCCGGCGCTCGACGAGCCCGTCGGTGTAGAGCAGCAGGGTGCTGCCTGCGGGGAGCACGTGCCGGTGCGAGGTGCGCTGGGCGTCCGGGACGACGCCGATCATCAGGTCCGGCTCGAGTGACAGCAGGTCGACGCCCTGCTCCGGGGGCGTGATGAGCAGCGGCGGCGGATGGCCGGCGTTGCACCAGTGCAGCACCCGGGGCCCCGCGGGGGACTCGGGGTCCGGCGGGTCCAGGCGTGCCAGGAACAGCGTGGCCGAGGTGTCCAGCTCCAGGCCGATCAGCGCTGCCTCCAGACGGCGCAGCGTCTCGGCCGGCGAGGCGGGCTCGGTGAAGACGATGCCCCGCAGGAGGTTGCGCAGCTGGCCCATCACGGCGGCAGCCAGCATGTCGTGCCCGATGACGTCGCCCACGGCGAGCACGACGGCGCCGTCCGGGAGCACGAACGCGTCGTACCAGTCGCCGCCGATCTGGGCGTGCTCGGCTGCCGGCTGGTAGCGCACCTCGACCTCGATCCCGGGCGGGATGCTCGGTCGGCTGAGGAAGCTGCGCTGGAGCGTGGCGCTCTGCTCCCGCTCGATGTCGAGCAGGCGAGCGCGGTCGACCGCCTGCGCGGCCTGCGCGGCCAGCGCGGCCATGACCTCGAGCGCCGCCGGGGTGAAGGCGGTGGGCGTCGACCACGTGAAGGTGACCGATCCGATCAGCCGCTGGTCGACGACCAGCGGCAGGGAGGCCAGTGCCTCGACCTCGGTGTCCCGGTAGACCTCGGTCAGGCCCGGGAAGCGGGCGAGCCCGTCGGCGCGGTCGGGGACGTAGACGGCCTGTCCGGTGCGGGCGGTCAGCGTCGTCGGGAGGCTGTCGTCGAGCGGCAGGTCGGCGTATCTGCGGCTGACGTCGGGGGAGACGTCGCCGGCGATCTGCACCCGCGCCCAGCCGGCCTCCCGGTCCGCGACCGCGAGGGACGCACCCGAGGCGCCGAGCACCGGCAGGCCGTCCCGGACGAGCAGGTCGACGACCCTCGACACCGAGCGGACGGACCCCAGGCTCAGCGCGACCGCGGCGATGGCTGCGGCGCGCGCGGCGTCGTAGCGGGCGCGGGACAGCGCCTGCGCTGCCCGCTCGGCCTCGGCGACCGCCACCTGCTCGTGCGCCCGCAGGAGCGCCTGGGTCAGCTCGGTCCGGACCCGGTCGCGCCCGCCCCCGGGGGCGGTCCTCCTGCGCCGCGCGACGTCGCCGCGGGCGGCGAACAGCGGCAGCTCCATCATGTCCACCGCGGCCAGGCTCGTGCTGAGCGCGAGGGTGCCGAACAGGCCGGCGGTGCTCAGCGGGACGGGGGCCGTGCTGAACAGCACCACGGCGTAGATCTCACCGCTCGGCAGTGCCCCTCCGAAGCCGATCGCGGAGGCCACCGAGTGCTCGCGGACGAAGTCCTGCGCCGGGATCAGCGGGCTCGCAAGCGCGACGGGGACGTGGAACACGCGGTAGCGGTCGTCGTCCGCGGGCAGCACCACGTCCTGGCGGGACGAGACGAGCGCGTCGACGTCGATGCCGAGCTGCGTCAGGAGTGCGGCGATCATCGGCAGCCTTCCCACCTGCTCGGCGTCGATGAGCGGGATCACCCGATGACCCTCGGACGCGGTGCGGTCGTTCCAGGCCGGCACCACCCCGGCCGACCCCAGCAGGGCCAGGCAGGTGGTGGTCGGCGGCAGCTCGCCGGACGTCGCCCGGACGAACGACTGCTCCGCGGCCGGCAGGTCCGCCAGGGCGGCCGTCCCGTACATGCGCACGAGGACCGTCTGCGCCGCGCCCGCTTCGTCGACGAAGGCGCCGTGCAGGAAGCTGCTCACGCGCTGCGCGAACTGCTCGACGCTGGCCGTCCCGCTGCTCAGCTCCCGCAGGGCGGCGACCAGCCGGATCATCGGGCCCAGCCCGAAGTCCGCGAGGTCGGCCGAGATGTCCACGAGCCCCCTGCTCCTCCGACGCGGTGGCAAGGATAGGGCCGCGGGCGCAGCGGCACGCGGGGCGCCCCACCGCCGCTCGCAGGGCGCTGCGGTGCGGCCCGACCGACGGCGCCGTCCGGCGGGATCCCCGTACACTTGGCACTCGCTCGACCGGAGTGCCAGGGAGGTGCCGCGTGCTGGACGACCGCAAGCTCGAGGTGCTCCGGGCCATCGTCGAGGACTTCGTCTCCACGACCGAGCCGGTGGGCTCCAAGTCGCTGGCCGAGCGGCACGGCCTGGGGGTCAGCCCCGCCACGGTCCGCAACGACATGGCGGCGCTCGAGGACGAGGGCTACATCACCCACCCGCACACCAGCGCCGGGCGCATCCCCACGGACAAGGGCTACCGCCTGTTCGTCGACCAGCTGTCGAGCGTCAAGCCGCTCTCGCCCGCGGAGAAGCGCGCCATCCACTCCTTCCTCGAAGGGGCGGTCGACCTCGACGAGATCGTCCGCCGCTCGGTGCGCCTGCTCGCGCAGCTGACACGGCAGGTGGCGGTGGTGCAGTACCCCTCGCTGTCGCGCAGCGCGGTGCGCCACCTCGAGATCGTCCACCTGGCGCCGAACCGCCTGCTGCTCGTGCTGATCACCGACACCGGTCGCGTCGAGCAGCGCGTCGTCGAGCTGCCCTCGACG
>JBKJQM010000069.1:0-5446 GCA_046594005.1 Mycobacteriales bacterium | reverse complement strand
TTCTCGCTGTCGGCCGCTCCCACCGCCACCCTGCTGCGCGTCACGGTCAAGGAGCTCGGCGACGACACGTCCCGGGTCTCCGCGCTCAGACCCGGCACCCGGGTCCTGGTCGAGGGGCCGTACGGCCGCCTGACCGGGGAGCGGCGCACCTGCCGCAAGGTGCTGCTGCTGGGAGCCGGCATCGGCATCACGCCGCTGCGGGCGCTTGCCGAGGACCTCCCGCAAGCCCCCGGCGACGTGGTCGTCGTGCATCGCGTGCGCACGCAGGAGGACGCGGTCTTCGGCGACGAGTTCGCGCACCTGGAGCGCACCCGCGGCCTGCGTACCGTGCTCGTCCCCGGTCCGCGCACCGGCGACTCCTGGGCCCCGGCCCGCGACGGCGCCGACGGCGCTGCCGCGCTGCGCCGACTGGTGCCGGACGTGGCCGAGCGCGACGTCTTCGTCTGCGGACCGGACGCCTGGATGTCCTCGGCCCTGGACGCCGCCCGCCGGTCCGGCGTGCCAGCGGACCGGCTGCACGCCGAGCGCTTCACGTGGTGACCGGCCACCCCTGCCACCTGCGAAGGAGCAACGCATGCGCAAGGTCCTGCTGACGTTCATGACGACGGTCGCCGCGGTGGTCGCGATGTTCGGCTACCGCACCAGCACGCCGCACCCCGTCAGCGTCGCGACCACGACGGTCGCCGCCCCCGGTGGTGACGACACCGGCACCGACAGCCGTGCGACGGCCGCCGCGCCCACCCGCAAGGTCGTCACGGGACCGGCCGTCCGGACCCGCTGGGGGCCCGTGCAGGTCGCCATCACCGTCTCGGGCGGCACCGTCACCGCCGCCGACGCCGTCCTCGTCCCCTCGGGCAACGACCGGGACGAGGAGATCAACGCGCGGGCGGTCCCGGTGCTGGCGGCCGAGACCGTCGCCGCGCAGAGCGCCCAGATCGACGCCGTCTCCGGGGCGACCGTGACCAGCCACGGCTACGTCACGTCGCTGCAGGCCGCCCTCGACGCGGCCGGGCTGTGACCACTCGGGCTCCCGCGGTCCCGCGGCGCAGCTGGATGTCGCACGTCATGGGCCTTCCGGTCAGCGTCGTCGTCCGGGGTCCGCTCGCCCGCACCGACCGGGCCGACGCCGTCGTGCAGGGCCTGTACGCCGACCTGCGGCACGTCGACCGCGTCTTCAGCACCTACCGGGTGGAGTCGGAGGTCAGCCTGCTGCGCAACGGAGCGCTCCCCCGGGGGCTCGCGAGCCCGGAGGTCGCCGAGGTGCTGGCGCTGTGCGAGCAGGCGAGGATCCTCACGGACGGCCTGTTCGATGCGGAGGCCGGCGGCCTCGACCCGTCCGGCCTGGTGAAGGGCTGGGCCGTCGACCGCGCCGCCCGCGGGCTCGAGGTGCTGGACGACAGCGACTGGCTCGTCAACGCCGGCGGCGACGTCGTCGGACGCGCGGTCCACGGCCCGCCCTGGCGGGTCGCCGTCGAGGACCCGGGCGACCGCAGCCGGGTGCTGCGCGTCCTCGGTCTGCAGACCGGCGCCGTCGCGACCTCGGGCACGGCCGCCCGCGGGCACCACCTGCTGGACCCCCGGACAGGCGCGCCGGCCGCGGAGCACCTGCTCTCCGCCACGGTCGTCGGGCCGTCGCTGACCTGGGCCGACGTCCTCGCGACCGCCGCCTTCGTGGAGGGACCCGCGTCGCTCGCGCGGATCGCCGGGATCCCGGGCTACGAGGCGCTGCTGGTGCTGCCCGACGGCACAGCCGTCACGACGCCCGGGTTGCGCTAGTCCGCGACCGCGGGAACGGCCAGCTCCTCGGGACTACTCGCCTGACCCCGGCTCGTCCTGACACCTGAGACCACCTAGGAGACCCCCCGTGCGCCGCGCCCTCGCCCTCGTCCCCCTCACCGTGCTCGCTCTGGCGTCCCCGGCCGTCGCGCAGACGAGCCCGACCCCTTCGCCGACGCTGTCCACGCCGCCCCAGGACCGCGCGTGCCCCACCCCGCTCGTCACCTACCCCGGCGGTGGCATCGCCACGGGACAGGAGGCTCGCATCTCCGTCGGCTTCGACACGCCCCAACCCGCGGGCACCTACACGGTCTCCCTCAACCGCGCGTCCCCCACGCCCTTCGCGGTCGTCCGCACGGAGCAGACCTCCGCTACCGGCACCGTCTTCACCGTCCGCCTCGGCGAGACGCACGAGTTCACCGCCACGATGCTCGACGGCGGGGAGTGCGTCTTCGGTGGAGGCTCCGTCCGGTTCACCGTCCCGGTACGCCCGTCCCTGACCATCTCCGCAGTCCGCAACGCTCCCCGTGACTACTCCTTCACGGGCCGCGTGCTCCCCGGGCGCGGGCAGGCCGTGAACCTCTACCGCGTCGACGGGGCCGGCTCTCGCGTCCTCACCTCGCGCACGGTCGTCAAGCCGGACGGCACCTACCGCATCGACCGCCGCTTCTCCGGCTCCGGGCGCTTCGGCTTCGAGGTCCGCGTGGGCGAGTCCGCCACCAACCTCGCGGGTTCCAGCCCCGTGCGCTCGACCCTCATCTTCTGAGCCGCCCGTTCGATCGGCCCGTCGTCGTCGTGCGCCCGGGTTGCGCTAGTCCGCGACCGCGGGAACGGCCAGGTCCTCCTGGCGCTCGAACTGCGTGCGGTACAGCTCGGTGTAGAGCCCGCCCGAGCGCAGCAGCTCCTCGTGCCGGCCGTGCTCGACGATGCGGCCGTCCTCGACGACGAGGATCTGGTCGGCGTCGCGGACCGTCGAGAGGCGGTGCGCGATGACCAGCGACGTTCGGCCGACCAGCGCGGTCGACAGGGCCCGCTGCACGGCCGCCTCCGACTCGCTGTCCAGGTGGGCGGTGGCCTCGTCGAGGACGACGACGCCGGGCGCCTTGAGCAGCAGGCGGGCGATCGCCATGCGCTGCTTCTCGCCACCGGAGAGCCGGTAGCCGCGGTCACCGACGAGGGTGTCGAGCCCCTCCGGCAGCGTCCGGACGAGCGTGCCGACCTGGGCGGCGTCGAGCGCGGCGTACAGCTGCTCGTCGGTCGCGGACGGGTCGGCGTAGAGCAGGTTCGCGCGGATGGTGTCGTGGAACATGTGCGCGTCCTGGGTGACGACTCCGACGGCGTCCCGCAGCGACTGCAGGGTCACGTCGCGGACGTCGAGACCGCCGAGGCGGACCGCCCCGGAGTCGACGTCGTACATGCGTGTGACGAGCTGGCTGATGGTGGTCTTGCCGGCGCCGGACGGGCCGACCAGCGCGATGAGCTGGCCGGGCTCGGCGCGGAAGCGCACGCCGCGCAGCACGACGGTCGACGGGGTCTGGTCGAGCTTCGCCACGGACTCCAGCGACGCCAGCGAGACCTGCTCGGCGGTCGGGTAGCTGAACACCACGTCGTCGAACTCGACGCTGGTCGCGCCCTTCGGCAGCACCACGGCATCGGGCTTCTCGGCCACCATCGGCTCGAGGTCGAGCACCTCGAAGACGCGTTCGAACGAGACCAGCGCCGTCATGACGTCGACGCGCACGTTGGACAGCGCGGTGAGCGGGCCGTAGAGCCGGGTGAGGTAGGCCGCCAGCGCGACGACGGTGCCGACCTTCAGCGTGCCGGAGGCGGCCAGCGTGCCGCCCACGCCGTAGACCATGGCCGTCGCGAGAGCCGCGACCGTCGTCAGCGAGACGAAGAAGACCCGGCCGTACATCGCGCTCGTGATGCCGATGTCGCGGACCCGTCCGGCCTTGTCGCGGAACGACTGCTCCTCGACCTCCGGACGGCCGAACAGCTTGACCAGCAGGGCACCCGAGACGTTGAACCGCTCGGTCATCGTGTTCGTCATCTGCGCGTTGAGCCCGTACGACTCGCGCGTCAGCTCCTGCAGCTTGGTGCCGATCAGCTTGGCCGGGATGACGAACACCGGCAGCAGCACCAGCGACAGCAGCGTGATCTGCCAGGACAGCACCAGCATCGCCACGAGGGTAAGGACGACGCCGATGACGTTGCTGACGACTCCGGAGAGCGTGCCGGTGAACGCCTGCTGGGCGCCGAGCACGTCGTTGTTGAGACGGCTGATGAGCGCACCCGTCTGGGTGCGGGTGAAGAACGCGATCGGCATCCGGGAGATGTGCGCGTAGACCTTCGCGCGCATGTCGTAGATGAGGCCTTCGCCGATGCGGGTCGAGCACCAGCGCGACCACAGCTGGAGCACGGCGTCGAACAGCGCCAGGCCGGCGACCAGCAGGGCGAGGGTCAGCACCAAGCCGCGGTCACCGGTCGCGGGAGGGTTCGTGCCGATGCCGTCGTCGATGATCTTCTTGAAGATCAGCGGGTTGAGCACCGTCACGAACGCCGCGACGACGATGAGCGCGAGGAACACCACGAGGTCGCGCTTGTACGGCGCCGCGAAGCGCCCGATGCGCTTCACCGTCCCCGGCGCGAGCTTGGACTCCTGGACCGACGGGTCACGACGGAAGGACCGCATCATGGACATCTGGACCATGTCCTGCATGCGGCCTCCTCAGGTCATCAGAAGGCCGAGATCCCCGTCAGTGCGCGGCCGATGATGAGCTGCTGGATCTGCGAGGTGCCTTCGTACAGCGTGGTAACCCGGGCGTCGCGCAGGTACTTCCCGGCGGCGTACTCGTCGATGTAGCCGTAGCCGCCGTGCGCCTGCACACAGGCGTTGGCAGCGCGCACCGACATCTCGCTGGCGTAGTACTTCGCCTTGGACGCTGCGAGCGAGTAGTCCTCGCCACGCGTCTTGAGGTCCGCGACCCGGTAGGTGAGCAGCCGGGCGCAGTCGACCTCGACCGCGGTGTCGGCGATGAGCGCCTGCACGAGCTGGTGACCGGCGACGGCCTTGCCGAACTGCACGCGCTCCTTGGTGTAGGCCACCATCGTGTCGAGGGCCGCCTGGCCGAGGCCGGTGCACGAGGCCCCGAGCGACATGCGGCCGTCGTTCAAGGCGGTCAGCGCGACGCGGATGCCCTTGCCCTCCTCGCCGCCCAGCAGCGCCTCCGGCCCGACCTTCACGTCACGCAGCACGAGCTCCGCGGTGTCGCAGGAGCGCAGGCCCAGCTTGCCGTGGATGGCCTTGGCCTCGAAGCCGGGCGTGTCGTTGGGGACCAGGAAGGCGCTCACACCGCGCGCACCCGGGCCGCCGGTGCGGGCCATGAACAACGTGACGCCGGCGATCGTGCCGTTGGTGATGAAGATCTTGTTGCCGTTGAGGACGTAGCCGCCGTCGGCCTGCTTCACGGCAGTCGCCTGCAGGTCGGCCGGGTTGCTGCCGTAGTCGGGCTCGGTGAGGCCGAAGCAGCCGAGGACCTCGCCGCTGGCCATCCGCGGGAGCCACTGCTCCTTCTGGTCCTGCGTGCCCCAGCGGTCGATCGACCCGGCGACGAGCCCGAGGTGGACGCTGACGATGGAGCGGACGTTGGCGTCGCCGCGGCCGAGCTCC
>JBKJQM010000048.1:0-10055 GCA_046594005.1 Mycobacteriales bacterium | reverse complement strand
TTGCCGTGCGTGTCCGTGATCATGACCGGGCCGTTGATGCGCGAGGGGCCGGTGGCGACGTAGCAGGCGTTGCTCTTGGCCGCGAGCTCGAACTTGCCCTTCTGCCGCGTGCCGGTGGCGTCGATGAACTGCACGATGCAGATCCAGTCGCTGCCGGCTCCGGTGTCGTCGACCTTCGGGCCGCCGCGGTCGCAGTCCGAGTGCGCGGCGACAGAGGTGGCGGTGAGGTCGTCGTGACCGAGGATCTTGGCCTGCTGGAGGTACAGGTCCGTGTAGACCGGCGTGAGCGAGGCTTCCAGGCGAGCCTTCGTGACGTCGGGCTCACCCGCCGCGATGAGGCCGATGACAGCGGCGGCGGCGAGCACGGTCACCCCGACCTTGGTGACGAGCGGGTTCATCTCACCCTCCGGTGATGTCGCGGCGGCGCAGCGACGTGTAGGCGAGCAGCAGGCAGACGACGAGCCATCCGGCCGAGACGGCCAGGCCCTGCTCCACCAGGCCGTAGAAGCGGTGCTCCACGAGCAGACCGTGCCAGGACTCGAACGCCGTGGTCAGGAAGAGCCTGCGGAGCAGGTCGACCCCGCCGAGGCTGCCGGCGAGCTGCATGACGAAGCCGATGACGAGGGGGGCGACGATCCCGACAGCGGGGTTGCGGCTCTTCACCGACAGCAGGATCGCCAGGCCCGTGAAGCCGAGCAGCGGGGCGAAGGCGAGGGCCCAGGAGGCCACCACGAGCGGCAGCGCGGTCGATGACGGGATCAGCTGTCCGCCGAGGCCCGGCAGCGGCTGCGCGCCGATGATGAGCAGGCTGGACACGATGGTGCTCGTCGCGAAGACCGCGAGGGTCAGCGCGGCGAAGCCGATCGACGCGAGGGTCTTGGCCCAGAAGATGCTGCTGCGGCTGACCGACCGGGTCAGGATCGTCTTCCAGGTGCCGTGCTGGTCCTCGCTCGCGAAGATGTCGCCGGCCACGATGCTGGTCAGCAGCGGGAACACCCACTGCGCGGCGAAGCCGAGGACGAGCAGCGGCATGGCGTAGCCGCTCTCATGGACGTAGCGCCCGTACAGCGTGTCCTTCGGCGGTCGCTGCTGGCTGTTCAGGACGGCGACGACGATGACGGGCGCGACGAGGCAGACCAGGAGGCTGTACCTCGTACGCGCCTGGCTCGCGAGCTTGCGGACCTCCCAGAGCAGAGCAGCGCGCAGGCCGCCCCGCCGTGCCTGCACCGGGCGCGCGTGCCGACCCGCGGGTCCGTCCGCGGTCGTCACCGCCGTGCTGGTGGCGGTGCTCATGCGACTGCTCCCACCGCGTGGAACGGCATCCCCTCGGGGCTGGTCTCCGTGAGCAGGAAGAACAGCGTCTCCAGCGGCGCCTCGTCGAGGGCCAGACCGCGCAGGGCGACGCCCGAGGAGACGAGACGGGCGACGTAGTCGTCGATCACGCTCTGGTCGGCGCGGGCGAGCAGCCCGTCGTCGCCGGAGGTGATCTGCAGACCGGGCTGGCGCTGCCCGACCGCGAGCGCGGCGGCGTCGTCCGAGGTGCGGATGCGGTGGGCCTGCTGCGGTGCCCGCTCGCGCAACCGGTCGATGGTGCCGTGGTAGACGACGTCACCGGTCCGCATGATCGTGACGTTGTCGCAGATCTCCTCGACCTCGTCCATGTTGTGGCTGCTGAGCAGGACGGTCAGCCCCGACGCGGCCAGCCGCTTCACCAGCGCCCGCATGTCCCGGATCCCCGCCGGGTCGAGGCCGTTCGCGGGCTCGTCGAGGACGAGCAGCCGCGGCTCGCGGATCAGGGACGCGGCGACGCCCAGCCGCTGCCGCATCCCGAACGAGTAGCCGCCGACCTTGTCGTCCTCCCGGCCGGTCAGGTCGACCAGGTCGAGCGCGGCGTCGATGCGGTCCGCGGCGCCGGAGCCGTCGAGACCCGCGAGCAGCTGCAGGTTCCGGCGGCCGGTGAGGTACGGGTAGAACTTCGGGCTCTCGATGAAGCCGGCGACGCCGTCCAGCGCCCGCGGACCCTCCGACGTCCACGTGCGCCCGAGCACCTCGAGGGTCCCGCTGTCGGGGCGGATGAGTCCGAAGAGCATGCGCAGGAAGGTGGTCTTGCCGGCGCCGTTCGGGCCGAGGATGCCGTAGACCTCACCCTGCGCGACCGACATCGACAGGTCGTTCACGGCGACAAGGCGGCCGTACCGCTTCGTCAGGCCGACCGCGTTGACGGCCAGAGGTGTCGAGAGCATGCGAGCACGCTAGGGACGCCGCATGAAGCGAGGATGAAGACGCCGGCCGACCGGGCCGCCGGGGCAGACTGGCGCGGTGCGGGTCCTGGTGGTCGACGACGAGCCCCGGCTCGCTGCCTTGATCCGCCGCGGGCTGGTCGAGGCGGGCCACGAGGTCGACGTGCGCGACGACGGCCCGGCCGGCCTCGCGGCCGCGCAGGAGAGCCGGTACGACGCTGTCGTCCTCGACTGGATGCTGCCCGGCATGGACGGTCCGCAGGTGCTCGCCGAGCTCCGCGCGGACGGCAACCGCACCCCGGTGCTCATGCTGAGCGCACGGCAGGCGGTAGGGGACCGCGTCCGCGGACTCGACGCCGGAGCCGACGACTACCTGGCCAAGCCCTTCTCCTTCGACGAGCTGCTGGCCCGGCTGCGGGCGCTGGTCCGACGTGCCTCGGCGGACGAGCTCACGCCGGTCGAGGTGGGCGACCTGAGACTGGACCCCGAACGCCGCAGCGCGACGCGAGGCGGCGCGCCGATCGCGCTCAGCGCCCGCGAGTTCGACGTGCTGCACCTGCTGGCCCGGCGGGCGGGCCGGTGCGTGACCCGCCTGCAGATCCTCGACGAGGTCTGGGACGGGGAGACCGACCTGCGCAGCAACGTCATCGACGTGCACATCGCGAACCTGCGCGCCAAGGTCGACCGGCCGTTCGGCCGCGACAGCATCCGGACGCTGCGCGGCGCCGGGTACGTGCTCGACGGCCCCTGACGTGCGCACCCTCCCCCTGCGCGTCCGGCTCGTCGCGGGCTTCGTCGCCGCGATGCTGGTCGTCCTGACCGCCGCGGCGGCGTTCGTCTACTGGCGAGTGAGCCTCGCGCTGGACGCCGGCGTCGACGAGCGGCTGGCCGCGCAGTCCGTGGACCTGCGGCGCGCGCTCGCCGCTCATCCCGGCGACCCCGCCGCCGCCCTCGCGACCACCGACGAGCAGATCGGCCAGGTGCTGCGCCCTGACGGGACCGTCGCCGCGGCGACGTCCCCCTCTGCCGCGCAACGGGTCCTGCTGACGCCGTCCCAGCGCGCCGCAGCCATGACGCGCACCGTGCGGGCGGATCTCGGGAACCTGCTCACCAGCTCCGACCGGAGGCTGCGCGTGGTCGCCTTCCCGGCCGCTCCTGGCGTCGCGGTGACGGCCGTCCGCACCGGTCAGCGCGACGAGGCCCTGCGCGAGCTCCTGGCACAGCTGGCCCTCGCGAACCTCGCGGCTCTCGTCGTCGCGTCTGCCGTCGGCTACCGGCTGACGCACGCGGCGCTGGCGCCCGTCGAGCAGTACCGCGCCCGCGCGCAGCAGATCGCGGCGGGCGACCCGACAGTGCGCCTCGACGTGCGGACGACCCACGACGACGAGATCACCCGTCTGGGAGTCACTCTCAACGAGATGCTCGCCGCGCAGGCCGCCGCCGCCGAGCGGCAGCGGCGCTTCGTCGCCGACGCGAGTCACGAGCTGCGCACCCCGCTGTCGCTCCTCACGACCGAGGTCGAGCTCGCCCTGCGACGCCCCCGCAGCAACGAGGAGTACGAGCAGACGCTGCGCCACGTCGCCGCCGACACCGCGCGGCTGACCCAGCTCGCCGACCAGCTGCTGACCTCGCAGGCCCGTCCCGCAGGCACCACGAGCAGCGCAGACCTGACCGAGGCCGCCCGGCGCGCGGCCGGCCGCGGCGCCGCCCAGGCCGCCGACGTGGTCGTGCGCGCGGCGGAACCGGTGCTGGTGCCGGCGAGCGACCAGGACCTGGACCTGCTGCTCGGCAACCTGGTGGACAACGCCGTCCGGCACGGTGACGGGGCCGTGGCGCTGACCGTGCACCGGGCCGACGGCTGTGTCCTCGGCGCCGTGCACGACGAGGGACCCGGGCTGCCTGCGGACTTCCTGCCGCACGCGGCTGATCGCTTCCGGCGCGCCGACTCCGCCCGCGGAACCACCGGCAGCGGACTCGGACTGGCGATCGTGCGCGAGGTCGTCGCCGGACTGGGCGGCGAGCTCAGGATCTGCAGCGGTGGCACGCACCACACCTACCCGCCTGCGCGCTTCGGCGGGACGCCCTGCGACCACCCGTTCCGCGGAACGACCGCGTCGGTCCTGCTGCCGGCGCTCGAGGGTCCGGACGTCCCCGCCTGAGAACGCTCCCGTCGTGCGATGCGGGCGTGGGAGCCTCGCACCGGAACAGGTCGCGCAGCAGGATCGGGAGGGTCGATGCGCAAGGTCATCTGCGCCATGGGCGTCTCGCTGGACGGCTACATCGTCGGACCGGACGGCAGTTTCGAGTGGAGCGCGCCGGACGAAGCTCTGTTCCGCTTCGCCACGGACGAGGTCCGCCAGATCGGCGTCCACCTCCTGGGGCGGCGCCTGTACGAGACGATGCGGTACTGGGAGACCGTGGAGCACGACCCGTCGCTGAACGACCTGGAACGGGACTTCGCCGCACTGTGGGTCGCTCTCCCGAAGGTGGTGTTCTCCGGCACGCTGACCTCCGTCGAGCCGGGCTACCAGCTGGCGGCGGGCAGCGTCACCGAGGAGGTCGAGAGATGGCGGGCGAAGGACGGACAGGGCGACATCGCCATCGGCGGGGCCACTCTCGCTGTCGAGGCCGCCGCCCTGGATCTCGTCGACGAGTACGCGCTGCGCGTCCACCCCGTACTGGTCGGCGGCGGCACGCCGTTCTTCCCGCGTGCTGAACGCCGCGCGGACCTGGAGCTGCTCGACAGCCGCACGTTCGGCTCCGGCGTCGTCCACCTCCGGTACCGCGTGACGCACTGACCCCGGCGGATCCTCCCGTGCGCTGGCCTTTCAGCGGCGCCACATCAGGTGGTGGACGACCCCGCTCGGGCTGGGCACCTGCTCGCGGTGGAAGCGGTCGTCGAGCTCGGCCGGTGACTGCCACAGGCGACTGCCCGAGCCGAGATCGAACGGGCAGACCGCGACGTGCAGGGTGTCCACGAGGTCGGCCTCGAGGAACTGGCGGATGCTGTCCGCTCCCCCGCCCAGGCGCACGTCCTGTCCTGCGGCCGCCGCTTGCGCTGTCGACAGCACCTCGGCGGGCTCGCCCGAGACGAAGTGGAACGTCGTGTCGGCCAGGGTGAACGAGGGCCGTGCGTGGTGCGTCAGCACGAAGACCGGGGTGTGGAAAGGCGGCTCGTCCCCCCACCAGCCCTGCCACGTCTCGTCCTGCCACGGGCCCCGCTGCGGACCGAACTTGTTCCGACCCATGATCTCGGCGCCGATGTTGCGGCTGTAGTCCCGCATGAGGTAGTCGTCCAGCCCCTTGCTCCCGCCCGAGCCCTCCCGGTAGTGGAAGCTCGCGGTCCCGAAGGCCCAGGCCATGAGCTCGCTCGGGTCGGCGTGGCCGAAGGGCCGCTCCATGCTCTGCTGCTCACCGGCGCCGAAGCCGTCGGCCGAGACGGTGAAGTTCTGCACCCGCAACAACTGGCTCACGCTGACTCCTCTGTGTTCCGCCGACTCCCGCGCCGGCAGTCTTGCTGGTGGACGAGCCGGCGGCCGGGAACTCACCGGTCGACCCGTGCGAAGGACGTGGCCCGCGGGCGGTCGCCGGCAGAGCCGCACCTCCCGTCGGAGGCCGCGCGCGAGATCCGGAGTGTTCAGCCGGCGAGCGTCGCCTTCGTGTCCCTCGGACTGATCTGGGCAGCAGCTCCCTCTTCTTGACGTGGGCCGCTGAGACCATCAGCGCCGGCCAGATCACGCTGCTGCGAGGCTTCTTCGGCTTCCTGCCAGATCGGGCTGGCCCTGCTGGGCCTGCCGCTGGTGACGGAGCTCTGGCTGCTCGGCACCGGCCTCGCGTACATCAGGCAGGTTGTCGGGGCGGCGGCCTTCAACGGTGATCGGAAGCCGCGACAGGCGTGTCGTAGGGCCGGCACCAGATGAGCACAGACCACTGGGCTGCCGGGTCGACGCCTGCGGGCACGGAGTAGGAGAACGACCCGCGCTCTGCCTTGAGCTCGCCGAGCAGGACGCCCCCGTCGGGGGTGCGGGCGCCTTGCCGGACCAGGTAGACGTACGACGCGGGGGTCCCCTCGATGTCGACGTCTTCGAAGCGCAGCACCGTGGCGCCGTCGACGTCGTACAGCGCCGTGCGCCCGGAAGCCGAGTGGCCGATGCCGTCGAGTGCGCCGGAGCTCAGCCGCCGCGGTCCGTCCGCGGCAGCAGGCGCGGGAGCGGGAGCCGTCGTCGCCTGCGCCGCAGGGCGGCTCGTCGGCGGACGAGCCGGCCGGGCCGCCGGAGTGGCGGCCGTCTGCGGCCGTTGCACGGCTCCCGGAGCCGCTGTCCGGGCGGGCGCCACAGCTGCGCGGGCCGGTTGCTCGCGCGCCGCCGACGCGGTGACCGGGGCCGGGGCGGCCGGGGGCGAGACGCGGGGGGACGCGACCAGGGGAGAGGCCTCCGGCACCTGGACCGCTGGCTGCGCCGCGCCCGCGGCGGCCGGGAACGGCTCGTCCAGGGTGCGCTGCTGGAACGACGGCAGGAGCAGGGCCGTCGCTGCCGCGGCCACCACCAGCGTGGACGCCGCCGACGCGACGGCGGGCCTGCCCGTCGTCCGGCGCACCGCCGCGCCGACCAGCCGTGCCACGACCACGATCACGGCGACCGCCAGCCACACGCGCGGGCTTCTGACACCGTTCTCGATCACCCCGGGGCGCACCAGGTACAGGGCGAGCAACCCAGCCGCCACGACGATGCCGTAGCGGCCCGCGGGGTGCGAGTCGTCGGTCACGCTGTCCTCCTCGTGCTCGGGCGGGCGTTCGAGCTGGACGTTCCCGGGGGTACCAGGGGGGCCCGGTCGGGGCGGCGCCGGTCAGGGATGGGCATGGGGGGCCAGACGCCTCTCCCCGCCGCGGGGCGTGCCGGCGGCGAGCCACTGCGCGGTGCTCCCGGACGCCCGGGTGATGAGCTCGTCGGCGCGGGAGAAGTCGTGCGGGTGGACGTTGACCGGGCACAGCGGCGGCACCAGGTGGACCGTCGCGCCGTGATCGTGGGCGAGGTCTTGCAGGAGCCGTTGTCCGACCAGCAGGGTCACGGCCTGCAGCGCGGCGCCGAGCGCGCCGCCCGGTGGCGACGCCAGTGTGCAGGGATAGCCGGACGGAAGCACCCAGACCTCGGTCGCGCCTGCTGCGACGGCCTCACCGATGGGCGCGTTGTCGCAGACCGCCCCGTCGACGAGGGTGCGCCCGTCAAGCCGGACGGCCGGGAGGATCCCCGGGATGGCCGCGCTCGCGAGCAGTGCCGTCCTGGCCGGCCCCGTGCTCAGGACGACCGGCCCTCCGTCGGACAGGTCCGTGGCGACGACGATCAGCGGGACAGGCGCGTCCTCCATCGCTGCGAACGCCAGGTGGTCGTCGAGGAGCCGACCCAGGCCGCTCGCGGGGAACAGGGCGTCCCTGCGGCCCAACGTCCCGGCGAGCGCCGTCAGGGGGTTCACCCGGAAGACGTCTTGGCGGCGCAGGCCGCGCCAGAGCCGGATGATGGCTTCGCTGCCGCGGACCGTCGGGTCCGCGGCCAGAAGCGCCCCGTTGAGGGCTCCGACGCTCGTCCCGACCACCAGGTCCGGCGCGATGCCGGCGCGGAGAAGCGCCTGCAGCATCCCGGCCTGGACCGCACCGAGGCTCCCGCCGCCGGACAGCACGAAGGCCCGCACGTCAGGTGTCCCGCCGCGCCGTCGGCACCCGCGGTGCACAGGTGGGGAGCTGCCGGGTCATGACCTACGACCGGGGCGGAGGACGACGAACGCCTGACCGTGCTGCGTCCAGCGGTCTGCCAGCCGCAGGTCGGCCGCGCAGGCGACGGCGTCCAGGGCGGCACCGTGGCTGAGCCGCGCCCAGGGGAACGTGGGGCTGACCGCCCGATCGTCGTCGAGCACCGCGTCGCAGCGGTCGCTGGCCCGGGACGGGTCCAGCTCGACCAGGACCCGGCCCTCTGGTGCGAGGAGGTCCCTGACGCGGCACAGCAGGAGGAGCGGGTCGCCTCCGATGCCGATGTTCCCGTCGAGCAGGACGACCCCGTCCCAGCCGTGGTCGCCGCCCGGCAGCGGCCCCAGGGCGTCCGCGCGGACGGCGTCCACGCCGCGGCGACGGGTCAGGGCGACGGCCGTGGGCGAGGCGTCGACGCCCAGGGCGCGCAGCCCGGCGTGGTGGAGGTACTCCGCGTGCCTGCCCGGCCCGCACCCCAGGTCCATGACCGCGGCGTGAGCAGGCAACCCACGGGCGAAGCGGTCGAGGACCGCGGCGTCGCTCCCGTCCGCGGCCCCGCACCACCGCGGGATCGGCAGGCGGCGCGACCAGGACGGGCCTCTCACGGTCAGCGGCGTCCGGCCCCCGGCGTCGAGCGCGGCGTCGAACATCGACGCGGCGAGGACGGCGGGGGCGTCCACGACCGCCGATGGCGACGCTGTCACGCCTGCTCTCCCGCGAGGGCGGCGCTGTCCCGGCCGTAGGCCTCGAGCAGGCGGAGCCAGACCTCGGACATGGTCGGGAACGACGGGATGGCGTGCCAGAGCCTCGCCACGGGGACCTCGCCGACGACCGCGACCGTCGCTGCGTGCAGCAGCTCGGCGACATCGGGTCCGACGAACGTCGCACCGACCAGGACCTGCCTGTCCGTGTCGACGACGATCCGCGCTCGACCCGCGACTCCCTCTCCGGACAGCGACGTCCCGGCGGCACTGCCCAGCTCGACGTCGACCGCCCGCACGTTCATGCCGGCGTTGCGCGCCTGCTGCTCGGTGACCCCGACCGCGGCGACCTCGGGGTCGGTGAAGACGACCTGCGGGACCGCCGCGTGGTCGGCCGTCGCCGCGTACCGGCCCCACGGCGTCGCGGAGTCCCCGAGCGTGCCGGCGGCGCGTGCCACGATCGCCTCCCCGACGGCGCGCGCCTGGTACTTCCCGTTGTGGGTCAGCAAGGCCCTCGCGTTCACGTCCCCGGCGGCGTAGAGCCAGCCCCCGTCGACGCCCTGCACACGGCAGGTGTCGTCCACGTCGAGCCACGAACCCGGCTCCAGCCCGACCGTGGCCAGCCCGAGGTCTTCGGTGCGGGGCCGGCGGCCGGTCGCCACGAGCAGCTCGTCCGCCACGATCTCCTCCCCGTCGGACAGCACGACGGTGACCGGTCCGCCGGCGACCGGACGGCGTATGGACGTGACCTTCGCGCCGAGGCGCACGTCCACGCCGCGGCTCCGGAGGCCGTCGGCGACGGCCTCGCTGGCGAACGGCTCGACCCGCGACAGCAGCCGGTCGCCCTGCTCCAGGACGTGGACCTGCACCGCGCCCAGATCGCGCCAGGCGGTGGCGAGCTCGGTGGCGACGACGCCGCCGCCCAGCACGGCGAGCCGCTTCGGGACCGCCCGGGCGGCCGTCGCCTCCCGGTTGGTCCAGGGACGGGCCTCGGCGAGTCCGGGCACCGGCGGAATCGCCGCCGCGGTCCCGGTGGCGACGACGACGGCGTGCGTCGCCGTCAGGCCGGTGACGCTTCCGTCCGACGCGGTCACCTCGACCCGTCGCGGCCCCGCGAGCCGGCCGTGGCCGCGGAGCAGGACCGCGCCCGTGCTCTTGAGCCACGCCACCTGCCCGCTGTCGTCGTACCCGGAGGTGTAGGAGTCCCTGCGCGCCAGTACCGCTGCGGTGTCCAGACCTCCGGTGACGGCCTCCCGCGCCCCCGGCACGGCCAGGGCGGCGCGCAGCGCCTGGCCGCTGCGCAGCAGCGCCTTGCTGGGCATGCAGGCCCAGTAGGAGCACTCGCCGCCGACGAGCTCGGACTCGACCACGGCAACG
>JBKJQM010000418.1:0-19576 GCA_046594005.1 Mycobacteriales bacterium | reverse complement strand
CGGCGGGAGTACTGGAAGGTGAACGCGCCGGCGAACCGGCTCAGCTCGACCACGCGGAGCGTGTCCTCGAAGTCCTCGTCGGTCTCGCCGGGGAAGCCGACGATGATGTCGGTCGTGATGGCGGCGTCCGGCATCGCGAACCGTACGCGGTCGAGGATCCCGAGGAAGCGCTCGCTGCGGTAGCTGCGGCGCATCGCCTTGAGCACGGCGTCCGAGCCGGACTGCAGCGGCATGTGGAGGCTGGGGCAGACCGCGGGCGTCTCGGCCATGGCGGCGATGACGTCGTCCGTGAAGTCGCGCGGGTGCGGGCTGGTGAAGCGCACGCGCTCGATGCCGTCCACGGCGCCGACCGCGCGCAGCAGCTTGCCGAAGGCGTCGCGGTCGCCGAACGAGCGGCCGTAGGAGTTGACGTTCTGGCCGAGCAGGGTGACCTCGAGAACACCCTGCTGCGCAAGCACTTCCACCTCTCGGAGCACATCGCCCGGGCGGCGGTCCTCCTCCTTGCCACGCAGACTCGGGACGATGCAGAACGTGCACGTGTTGTCGCACCCGACGCTGATGGAAACCCACGCGCTGTAGGACGACTCGCGCCGGGCGGGCAGCGTGCTCGGGAAGACCTCGAGCGACTCCTTGAGCTCGACCTGCGCCTGCTCCTCGATGCGCGCCCGCTCGAGCAGCACGGGCAGCGAGCCGACGTTGTGCGTGCCGAAGACGACGTCGACCCAGGGCGCCTTGGTGGTGATGAGGCCCTGGTCCTTCTGGGCGAGGCAGCCGCCGACGGCGATCTGCATGCCGGGGGTGCGGTCCTTGACCGGCTTGAGGTGGCCGAGGTTGCCGTACAGCCGGTTGTCGGCGTTCTCCCGCACAGCGCAGGTGTTGAACACGACGACGTCGGGCGTCGCCTCGGGCCGCGCGGGGACGTAGCCGGCGGCGTCGAGCAGTCCGGAGATGCGCTCGGAGTCGTGCACGTTCATCTGGCACCCGTAGGTGCGCACCTCGTAGGTCCTGCTCACGCGCACAAGGGTAGGCGCGAGCGCTGGGGTAGGATCGTTCCTGAGGGGAGTACTTCCCAAGCACCGCACCGGTCACCACGGTCGTCCCACGACGGCCCCGGACGGTCGCCCGCCTCGCGGGTGAAGGAGACCTCGGACCGCACCACCGTCCGAGGAGACCCATGACCCTGCTTGCCCAGTCCCCCGTCGAGAGCGTTGCCACCCCCGGTCTCTGGGCCGCCACGCTGGCAGCCGTCGTCGGCCTGCTCATCCTCGACTTCCTCGTCACCCGCAAGCCGCACGAGGTCTCCATGAGGGAGGCCGTCGGCTGGTCGGCGTTCTACATCGCGCTGCCGCTCGCGTTCGGCGGCTACATCTGGTCGCGCTTCGGCTCCGACACCGGCGTCGAGTACCTCACCGGCTACCTGGTCGAGAAGTCGCTGTCCGTCGACAACCTGTTCGTCTTCATGCTGCTGCTCGGCGCGTTCGCCGTGCCGGCTGCCCTGCAGCAGCGCGTGCTCCTGTACGGGATCGTCGGGGCGCTGGTGCTGCGCGGCATCTTCATCGCGCTGGGCGCCGCCGCCCTCGACAACCTGTCCTTCGCGTTCCTGCTGTTCGGCGTCGTCCTGCTGGCCACCGCCGTCAAGATCCTGCGCGACCAGCGGTCGGGGCACGGCTCCGCCGTCGACGTGGACGCGATGCGTTCGGTCCGGCTGCTGCGCCGCTTCATGCCAGTGACCTCGGAGTACGAGGGGCCGCGGCTGTTCGTGCGGCAGGCCGGCGTGCGCGCCGCCACCCCGTTCGCGCTCGTCGTCATGGCCGTTTTCGCCACCGACATCGTCTTCGCCGTCGACTCGGTCCCCGCGGTGTACGGAATCACCGGCGACCCGTTCCTGGTCTTCGCCACCAACGCCTTCGCGCTGCTCGGCCTGCGCGCCCTCTACTTCGTCCTGCAGGGCGCACTGTCCAAGCTCGTGCACCTCGGGTACGGCCTGGCCGCGATCCTGGCCTTCATCGGCGTCAAGCTGGTGGCCCACTGGGCGCACGGCATCTGGAGCTGGGTGCCCGAGATCCCGACGCTGCTGTCGCTCGGCGTCATCGTCGCGGTACTGGCGCTGGTGACCGCCACCAGCCTGGTCGCGACGCGCGAGAAGGTCGACGCGTAGTCCCTTTAGGTGGTTCTGTCCGCAAGGCCTGGTCGCAGGGCCACCGCGGTGTCACAGTCCCGGCACACCCCTCGCGACTGGAGTCCCCGTGCGCCGTCCGCTGTCCGTCCTGTGCGCCCTCGCCCTCGGAGTGACGGGGGTGGCGCTGTCGGCGACCGCGCCGGCCACCGCCGCTCCGGCACCGCAGGCCTCACCCACCGCCGCTGCCGCCGTACCCGACGAGCTGCTTGTCGGGTACGGCGTCGGTGCCACCGAAGCGGACAAGTCGCGGGCCCGGGGCCGGGCCGGCGCCACGCGGCAGGAGGGCGTCGTCACCGCGTCCGGCACGCGCAAGGCCGTCGAGCTCGTGCGGCTGCCGGCCGGCAAGAACCGCGACCAGGCGATCGCGCAGCTGCAGAGCGACGCGTCGGTGGCCTACGCCGAGCCGAACTGGGTCTACACGACGAACGGGAAGCCGGGTGCCGGTGGGACTACGCCGCCGCCTCCCGCCGACTACTTCACCAACGGGAGCCTCTGGGGAATGGACGCCAGGAACAGCTACGGCAGCCAGGCCTCGACGGCATGGGCAGCCGGCCACACCGGCTCCGCTTCGGTTGTCGTCGGCGTCATCGACGAGGGCATACAGTTCGACCACCCGGACCTGGCCGGTCAGGTCTGGACGAACCCGTTCGACCCGGCCAACGGCGTTGACGATGACGGGAACGGCTACGTCGACGACATCCATGGCTGGGACTTCGACGGCAACAACAACACGGTCTACGACGGCGGCAGCACCGGCGCCCTCGACGATCACGGCACGCACGTGTCCGGCACCATCGGCGGCTTGAACCAGAGCACGGCTGCCGTTCCCACCATCGACAAGCCTCAGGTCGGCGTGGTGGGCATCAATCAGCACGTCACGATCATCAGCACGAAGTTCCTCGGCCGCCGCGGCGGCACCACCGCGAACGCGGTGAAGGCCGTCGACTACCTGAACGACCTGAAGTCGCGGCACGGCATGAACATCGTCGCGAGCAACAACAGCTGGGGCGGGGGTGGCTTCTCGCAAGCGCTGTCCGATGCGGTCGATCGCGCCAACACGGCCGACATCCTGTTCATCGCGGCTGCCGGCAACGGCGGCAGCGACGGAGTCGGGGACAACAACGACGCAGTCGCCAGCTACCCGTCGAACCTGCCGCAGAGCAACGTGATCGCCGTGGCTGCCATTGACAAGTTCGGCGCGATCGCGAGCTTCTCGAACTACGGGAAGACGACGGTTGACGTTGGGGCTCCGGGAGTCGCGATCTGGTCGAGCACTGCCTACAACATCTACGAGTCCTACAGCGGCACCTCGATGGCGACGCCGCACGTCACCGGTGCAGCGGCCCTCTACAAGTCGACTCATCCGACTGCGACCGCGGCCGACATCAAGGCGGCGATCCTCAACTCGGCCGTAGCTACGGCCAGCCTCGCCGGCAAGACCGTCACCGGCGGCCGCCTGAACGTCAGCGGCTTCTAGGACCCCAGCGCCTCCGCCGACCCCGTCTGCCCTCCCGGGCAGGCGGGGTCGCACATGTCAGGCTCCCCCGCGTGGACGTGCTCCCCGGTGGCTCCTGGCCCAGCCCGCTGTCCGCTGCGCAGGTCGCGCAGGCGGGCACGTCGTACGGTCCGGTCGCCGTGACCGACGGCGGGGCGACCGTCTGGTGGTCGGAGTCCCGGCCGGCCGAGGGCGGTCGCACGACGCTGCTGCGGCGCACCGGCGACGGCCCGGTCGAGGAGGTCCTCCCAGCCGAGCTGGACGCCCGGACGCGAGTCCACGAGTACGGCGGACGCTGCTGGCTCCCGCTGGGCGACGGCGTCGTGACCAGCGACCTGCACGACCAGCGGCTCTGGTTGGTGGAGGACGGCGAGGCGCGGGCGCTGACGGCGGACACCGGGTGCGTCGACCGCTACGCCGAGCCCCAGCTGCTTCCCGGCGGCACGCACCTGCTTTGCGTCCGCGAGCAGGTCTCGGACGAGACCTCCCACTCGCTCGTCGCGGTCCCCCTCGACCGTTCCGGTGACGTGGTCGTGCTGTGGGACGCCTCGGACTTCGTCGGCGGCGCGAGCGTCTCCCCCGACGGCAGCCGGCTGGCCTTCATCACGTGGGACCACCCGCAGATGCCGTGGGACGGCACCGAGCTGCGGGTGGCCGACCTGCTACCCGGGCCGGCGCTCGGCCCCGCGCAGGTGGTCCTCGGCGGGCCCGAGGAGGCAGTGCAGCAGCCGGCGTGGGACGGCACCACGGTCACGGGGGTGACCGACCGCTCGGGCTGGTGGAACCTCGTACGCGTTCAGGACGGCGACGTCCAGCCGCTGTGGCCGGTCACGCAGGAGTGCGGGGTGCCGATGTGGCTGCTCGGCTTCCGGACGACTGCGGCCCTGCCCGGCGGCCGTACCGCGGTCGTCGCCCGAGGACGGCTGCACGTCCTGACCGACGGGGCAGCCCGCGAGCTCGACCTGCCCCTCACCACGTGGCTGTCCTGGCTCGCGTCGGACGGCGACGTCGTCGTGGGCCTCGCCTGCACCGACACCACGCGACCGGCTGTCGTCGCGGTGGACACGGCGCAGGGCACCTGGCGCACGGTCGCTGCACCGGAGCAGCCGGACCCGACCTGGGCACCGGTCCCCGAGACCCTCGAGGTGCCGTCGTCCGGCGGCCGGTCGACGTGGGCCTACGGCTACCCGCCGACCTCGCCGGACGCGCAGCTGCCGGAGGGCGAGGGGGCGCCGTACGTCCTGCTCGTGCACGGCGGCCCCACCTCCTCGAGTCCCCGGATCTACAGCGACGAGGTCGCCTTCTTCACCAGCCGCGGCATCGGCGTCGTGTCCGTCGACCACGGCGGCAGTACGGGCTACGGCCGCGCCTACCGGAACCTCCTGCGCGGGCAGTGGGGCGTCCTGGAGGTCGAGGACTGCGAGGCCGTCGCGCGCTGGCTGCTCGACTCCGGGCGAGCCTCGTCGGTGTCCATCCGCGGTGGCAGCGCCGGTGGCTGGACGGTCCTGTCGGCGCTGACCCGGGGCGGCAGCGTCTTCGGTGCGGGCACGTCGTACTTCGGCGTCGCCGACGCGACGGCGCTGGCGACCGACACCCACGACTTCGAGTCCCGTTACCTGGACGGACTCATCGGGCCGCTGCCCGAGGCGCAGGCGGTCTACGACGAGCGGTCGCCGCTGACGCACGTCGACCGGCTGGACCGCCCGGTGCTGCTGCTGCAGGGGCTGGACGACCCCGTGGTGCCCCCCGCGCAGGCGGAGCTGTTCGTCGAAGCGCTGCGCGGCAAGGGCGTCCCGCACGCGTACGTCGCGTTCGAGGGCGAGTCGCACGGCTTCCGCAAGGCGGAGAACATCGCCCGTTCGCTCGAGGCGGAGCTGTCGTTCTACGGGCAGGTGCTCGGCTTCGAACCGGTCGGAGTGCCCGTGCTGTCGCTGACGACCGGCTGATCGACGTCGGCTACGCACCTCATGGCGACGGCCGCGCAAGGCGGCAGTGCGGCGTTGATCAGAGGCCGAGGACGGTCACCAGATCGCGGGCCGCCTGGCCGCCGTCCTCGATGGCGATGTCCAGCGCGCGCGGCACGTCCAGGTCGTCGACCAGCGCGCCGAGCACGGCGTCCGGACCGCTCGCGATCCCGTGCGCACGTCCCGCGGCGCTGCGCAGCGCGTCCAGCCGCCCGGCCGCCCGGTCCAGCTCGCCCTCGGTGTAGTCCCACGGCGTGGCGTAGCGGCGGTCGAGCAGCAGCGTGCGGACCGTCGAGCCGTCACTGCGCCCGAGCAGCTCGCTGACGAAGACGAGGTTGCCGGTGGACTTGGCCATCTTCTCGCCGGCCAGCCGGACGGTGCCGACGTGCAGCCACGATCGCGCGAACGGCGTGACACCGGTGGCGGCCTCTGCCTGCGCCGACTCGTACGCGTGGTGCGGGAAGCGCAGGTCGGCGCCACCGGCGTGCAGGTCGAGCGAGCTGCCGTACGTCGACAGCGCCATGGCGGTGCACTCGGCGTGCCACCCCGGCCGGCCCGGCCCCCAGGGCGAGGGCCACGCCGGCTCGTCGGGGCCGCTGGACTGCCACACCGCCTGGTCGAGGCGGTCGCGCTTGTGCGGGTCGTCGTTGCGGCCGCCGTTGGCCTCGAGCAGCCGCTCCGCCTCATCGCGCAGCAGCCCGTGGTTGCCGGCCACCGAGCCGCCGGCGAAGTAGACGCTGCCGCCGGCTTCGTACGCCGCGCCCATGTCGATCAGCGCGCCGGCGAGCTCGACGACCTGCTGCACGTACGAGTGCGCCCTGGGCTCGTGCGTCGGCCGGCGCACCCCGAGGGCGTCCATGTCGTGCTCGAAGTGGAACTGCTGGACGGCGGCGAACCGGTCGTAGTGGGCGCCCGCGCGGGTGGCCGCGTCGAACAGCACGTCGTCGACGTCGGTGACGTTGCGGCAGACCTCGGTCTGCACACCCAGGCGGCGCAGGACGCGGTCGGCGACGTCGACCCAGACGAAGGTGGCCGCGTGCCCCAGGTGCGTGACGTCGTACGGCGTGACGCCGCAGACGTAGATCCGGGCGCGACCCACCACCGACAGCGGCCGGCCACCGAGGCGCAGGCGGAGCGGGGCGGTCGACTCGGGCACAGGTTGCTCCTCGGGCAGTGGGGCGGGTGCGCCCAGCCTGCCACCGCGGCTCAGGAGCGGGCGCGGTGCACGGCTGCGCAGAAGCGCGCGTGGTCCTCGCGGGCGTGCTCGAGCGGGGCGAGCACCTCGTCGCGAGCGACCTGGTCGACGGCCTCGTGCAGCCGCTTCTGCGCCCGCCGGCCCCTGGCCCGGGCACCGGCGCGTACGAGCGGGCGGGCCAGCACCGCCAGCAGCAAGCCGGCCAGCAGACCACCGATGAGCAGCAGGGTCGGAAGGGGGATGCCCTGCACCTTCGGCATCGGGACGACGTCGTCGAGCTGCAGGTAGGCCAGCCCGACGAGCGCCAGCAGCCACAGCGCGCCGACCAGCGCGGCGCCGGCCAGCAGCCACTGCAGGCCCGCCACCCCGCGCTGCCAGAACGGCGTCCGGTCCGGACCGAGGTCGGCGCCGGCGACGGCCCGGTCGAGGCGGTCAGCGAGCCGGCCCTCCGACACCTCGACGGTGCGCCGCAGGTCGTCGCGCCAGGCCTGCGGCACGCCCTCCCCCGCGGTGTCGCGGGCACGGCGGAGGGCGGTGGCCACAGCTGCCTGCTGGACGGGGCTGGCCGTCGGCAGGCTGGTACGGCTGGCCGCGTCGCCCACGTGCAGCCGCTTCAGCGGGTCGGGCCGCAGCGTGCCGGTCCAGCGCAGCAGCGGCCAGCCGGTGTGGGCGGTCCCGGTGCGGCGGGCCGAGCGCTCGACGGCGTCGACCACGGCGGGCACCCCCGCAGCGCCGGCGAGCGCGGCGGTCAGCGCGGCCCGTTCGGTCTTGCCCGGTTCGCGGGCGCCCTCGCCGCAGTGCTGCTCGAGGGCGCCCGCGGCGCCTCGTACGTCCGCCGTCAGCCGGTCGGTCGCCGCCCGGCGCGCCACGACCCGCCGACCCAGCTCGGCGCGCAGCGCGTCGAGGCCGTCCCCGGTGCGTGCCGAGACGGGCAGCAGCACCGTGTCCGCCAGTCCCTCGGCATCGAGCAGGCTGCGCAGGTCCTTCAGCACGGGCGCCCGGTCCTCCAGGCGGTCCACCTGGTTGAGGACGACGAGCAGGACCCCGGCGTGGCCGGCGTGCGGCGCGAGGTAGCGGTCGTGCACGGCGGCGTCGGCGTACTTCTGCGGGTCGAGCACCCAGACGAGGACGTCGACCAGCTCGATGAGGCGGTCGACCTCGAGCCGGTTCTCCAGGCGGGTGCTGTCGTGGTCGGGCAGGTCCAGCAGCACGAGGCCGTCCAGCGCCGGGTCGGGCTGGGGGTGGACGTGCCGCCGCGGGACCTCGAGCCAGTCGAGCAGGCGATCCGCGCCCGAGCCGCCGAACACGGTGGCGTGCGCGACGCCGGTCGTCGGACGGCGTACGCCCGGGGCGCTCACCTCGCTGCCGGACAACGCGTTGAACAGCGTCGACTTGCCGCTCCCGGTAGCACCCGCGAGCGCGACGACGGTCGCGTCGCCGAGCGCCTCGCGGGCACCTGCTTTGGCGAGCAGGCTGCGGGCACGGCCGACCTCGGGGACCTCGAGCCGACCCTCGGCGACCTCGACCGCCTCGCGCAGCGCCGCGAGCCGGTCGGTGAGCGCGAGCTCGCGACGGCTCACCGGCGCGCCTCGACCAGGGCGCGTACGGCGGCGCGCAGGGCATCGGCGCTGCCCGGATCGGGAGCGGCCTCGACGACGAGGGCGTCGAAGCGCTCCTGCTCGCCGCGCAGGAGCCGGTCGGCCCGCTCGCTCAGGTCGGCGCGGGCGCTCGCGGCCAGCGACCGGACGGCGGCGTCCCCGAAGACGGCTTCCAGCAGGCGTTGCCCGAGCGCCGAGGTGCCGCCGGCGATGGCCACCTCGCCGCCGGTGAGCCCGCCGGTCTGGGCGAACACGGCGACCATGACGACGAGCCCTGCGCCGTTGACGCCGAGGCTGAGAACCCTTGCTGTCGAGCGCTTCCCGGCACCCTGGCTGCGGACCAGGTCCAGGACGTGACCCTGCCAGCCGCGCACCTCGTCGCTGGCGGCGTCGGCGAACTCCGCGCTGACCTGCTCCAGCTCCCGCTCCCGTCCGGCGAGCAGCGCCGGGCCTGCGGGCAGAGCCCGCCACGCGGTGACGGTGCGGTCCGCCGCTGCCTCGGACTCGGACCGGAGCAGCTGCTCGACGCTGGACTCGAGCGCGACCTTGAGGTCGTCCGCCGGGGTGGCCCGGCCGGTGAGGGCGGCGGTGATGCGATCGCGGAGTCGGCCGACCTGCGTCTGCAGGCTGCGCATCCACTCCCCGGTGCCGACGAACTCCTGCCAGCGGGCCAGGACCTCCCCGCGCAGCAGGGTGCCGCTCTGCACGCCCTCGTCGACGCCGGTGCGCGCGCGGTCGTACGCCGCGTCCGCCACGTCCCGCAGCTGGTCGGCGGCGACGTCCTGCGCCTCGACCGCGGCGACGACACCGTCGACTCGGGCAACCAGGCTGTCGAGGGCGCCGGCGAGGGTCTGACGGACCACGGCCGCCCGCTCCTCCTGGTCCGCGGCCAGGCTGTGCAGCCAGTCCCGCAGCTGCGCGATCTGGTCCTCGGGCAGCCGACCGTCGACCAGGGGGCGCTCCTCGACGACGAACAGCCGGGCGCCCTCCAGCCGGGCAGCCGTGAGCATCGCGCCCAGGTCCTCGGCGATCTCGGCCGCCGCCTCGGGCGGCACCCGGTCCAGGACCACGGCCAACGCGGTCCCGCGTTCGGCGGCGGTGCGCAGCAGGTCCCACGGGACGGCGTCGGCGTAGCGGGCCGCGGTCGTCACGAACACCCACAGGTCGGCGGCGGCCAGCAGCTGACCGGCCAGCTCCCTGTTCGCCTCGACGACGGAGTCGACGTCGGGGGCGTCGAGCAGGGCGAGGCCGGCCGGCACGTCGTCGCGGACCTCGAGGCGGATGCCGCCCGGGCCGGCATCACCTCCGGTCGCCCGGGCCAGGCCCGGCAGGACGCGCTCGTCGGAGAAGTACGCCCGGTCGGCCGTCGCGCAGACCAGCACCGGGGCGCGCGTGGTCGGCCGCAGGACGCCCGGGGTGGTGACCGTCGCGCCGATGATGCTGTTGACCAGCGTCGACTTCCCGGCGCCGGTCGAGCCGCCGACGACGGTCAGCAGCGGGGCGTCCAGGTCCTGCACGCGCGGGAGCAGGTAGTCGTCAACCTGGTCGACCACGGACTGAGCGGACCGCCGGGCCGCGTCGCGGTCGGGGGTGGCGAGGCCGAGCGGCGCCTGCGCCACCTCGTCGCGCAGCGACCGCAGGGCGTCGGGCAGCCGGGTGGCGGCCGGATCGGTGGGGGCGGTCATGCGGGGCTCCTGCCCCGGCGCCGCGCCGCCATGCGGACCGTTCCGGTGAAGATCATCAGCAGCGCCGGTGGTCAGGCCGGCCGCGCCCGCTCCAGCTCCCTCAGGATCGCCTCCGGCCCGTCGGCGCCGTCGGCACAGGTCTGCGCGAGCAGCACGCACGCCGCCACCAGCCGGTCGCCCAGCGCCGCCGGCGCCGCGGGTTCGCCGCACGCTTCCCGGGCGACACCGCTCAGCAGGTCGCGCGGCAGGTCGGGCGTGCACCGGCGGCGCAGCGGGTCGGCCCGGGCCGCGAGCAGATCGGCGTAGGCGAGCAGCAGGGACCGCGCGTCCGGGTCGTGCTCGACGGGGCCGGTCACCCCGGCGAGCGGCGGCAGCCGGAGCGCCAGGGCCGTGACGGCCACCGGTGCCGCCGCCGGTTCTTGCGCTGCGGCCGGCTGACGTGCCACCAGCAGCCGCACCAGCCGGACCACCTCGGCGGCGCCGGACGTGTCGGCCGGCCTCTGGGGGGCGGCGACTGGTCCGTTCGGCAGGTCCGGCAGCTCGACGACCGGGACGGCGCGGGACTCCACGGGAGACACCACGGCGTCGCTGTCGTCGTCGGGCTGGCGCCTGCTCGTCGGCGGCGTGGACACGGGCGCGACGAGCGGTGCGTCGAACAGCGCCGCGTCGCGTCGCCAGAACCGCCACCGCACTGGGCTTCTCCTGGTCTAGGGCTCGTCGTCCTCGAGGGACTGCAGCGCGTCGAACTCGAGCTCAGCGTCCTGCCCCTCGTCGGCCAGCGCCTCCCGCACGATGCGGAACGCGAGGCCGGCGGGGTAGCCCTTGCGCGCCAGCATGCCCGCCAGCCGCCGCACGCGGGCGTCGGTCGCCAGGCCGTTCGTGCTGGGCAGGCGCCGGTCGACCAGGGCGCGCGCCATCGCCTCCTCCTGCGCCGGGTCGAGCGCTCCGACGGCCTCGGCGACGGTGGCGTCGTCCACGCCTCTGCGGCGCAGCTCCTGCGACAGCGCGCGGCCGGCCAGTCCGCGACCGCGGTGCCGGGAGGCGACCCACATCTGCGCGAACAGCCCGTCGTCGATGACGCCGACCTCGGCGAAGCGCCCGAGGACGTGTTCGGCGACCTCGTCGTCGACGCCCTTCTTGCGCAGGACGCCGGCGAGCTCCGCCCGAGTCCGCGGCGCGAACTCCAGCGCGTGCAGGCAGATCTGCCGGGCGGCCTCGACGGGATCCGCCGACGAGGCCTGTCGACCGGCGAGGTGCCCGTCGACGACCTCGCGGCCGTCGCGTCCACGGCCACCGGACCTGCCCGGGGTGTGGGACGACGACGGCCGCGAGGTGAGGGCCACGAGCAGGTCGGCTACAGGTCGACGGGCACGGGCGCGAGCAGCTCCGCGTCCGCATCGACCACCGCACCGACGCCGAGCTTCTCGAGCAGGCGCTTCTCGATCTCGTTCGCGAGGTCGGGGTTGTCGCGCAGGAAGGCGCGGGCGTTCTCCTTGCCCTGACCGAGCTGGTCGCCCTCGTAGGTGTACCAAGCGCCGGACTTGCGGACGATGCCGTGCTCGACGCCCATGTCGACCAGCGAGCCCTCACGGCTGATGCCGACGCCGTAGATGATGTCGAACTCGGCCTGCTTGAACGGCGGCGCCATCTTGTTCTTGACGATCTTGGCGCGGGTGCGGTTGCCGACCGCGTCGGTGCCGTCCTTGAGCGTCTCGATGCGGCGCACGTCGATGCGGACGGAGGCGTAGAACTTCAGCGCCTTGCCACCGGTCGTGGTCTCCGGACTGTTGTGCACGACGACGCCGTCCGCGAGGTAGTTGTGCGAGCCCTCCACCTCGATGTCGAAGCGGTGCATCGAACGTCCCTGAGGCTTCACCTTCACCTCGGTCACCACAGCCGGAACCGGAAGGATCGTCGGCTCCACGAACTCGGCTTCGACGGCGAACTGACCCCGGAACCGTTCGAGCAGCTTGTACTGCATGTTCGGGTGCACGAAAGGAGCGATGAGCGCGTGCAGCTTGGCAGTCTCGTCCTTGGCGAACGACAGCACGGCCTGCTGCCGGGCCCCACGCAGGCTCAGCGTCGGGTGCAGGTCGAAGGCGCCGGCAAGGTGCTCGACGAGCCGCTGGCGGCTGCCCGGGCTCATGGCCTGTACGCAGATCTCGCTACGACCGCTGCCGTTCTTCGTGCGCTCCTGCAGCTGCTTGGACCGGTTGTCGAAGCTGCCGTCATCCATGTACCAGACGGCCAGGGCCAGCGGCGTCAGAGCCTTCAGGTAGTCGTAGGACAGGTGCTTCTTGCCGTCGCCCCAGTAGACGGCTTCGCGGATCGGCGCGAGCTCGGGGAGCGGGGTGAGGTCGATGAAGCCAGCACCCTTGGCGTTGGTCGTGCGGGACTGCTCGATGTTGCCGAGCAGCGAGCCCTTCCAGTCCAAGTAGTCGAGTTGCTTCATGCCGTGGCCCATGCGGAAGCGCGTGCCGAGGCTGCCGGCGATACGGCTGGGTGACAGCGCCCCGTCACCCATCAAGCCGCCGAGCACGACCTGCATCTGCTGGTCGCTGAGGCGCTGCGGCTGGGCGAGCATGACCCGGTCGCCAGCGATCAATTCGCCGGCCTCCCGCCAACCACCTGGCGTCCGGATCTGGTGGTTTGCGGTGACCCCCATCTGCGCACGCCCGTTGCCGCCGGGCCGTGCCACGGTGATTTGCAGGAACTGATCGGTCACGCCGTTGTCGAACCAGTTGACGACCTTCTTCGGAACGATCTTTCCGACTTCAGGGTCGTACGACAGCACCTCGACCGACATCTTCTGGTTGACGATCTTGCCGATCTTCTCCGACGTGCCGTCGGCCAGTGTCACGCGCGTGTTGTAGGAGAAGCAGCCGAACATGACCCCGATCTTCTCGCGCAGCTGGTTGATGAAGATGGCCGTGGTGCCGGTGTTGGCCAGCGCGCCGGTCATCTTGCGCAGCGCCTGGCTCATGAGGCGGGCCTGCAGGCCGACGTGGCTGTCACCCATCTCGCCCTCGATCTCGGCACGGGGCACGAGCGCCGCCACGGAGTCGATGACGATGATGTCGAGGGCGCCCGAACGCACCAGCATGTCGGCGATCTCGAGCGCCTGCTCACCGGTGTCGGGCTGCGACACGAGCAGCGCGTCGGTGTCGACGCCCAGCTTCTTGGCGTAGTCGGGGTCGAGCGCGTGCTCGGCGTCGATGAAGGCGGCGATGCCGCCGGCCGCCTGCGCGTTGGCCACCGCGTGCAGGGCGACCGTCGTCTTCCCGGAGCTCTCCGGCCCGTAGATCTCGACGACGCGGCCGCGGGGCAGGCCGCCGATGCCGAGAGCGACGTCGAGGGCGATGGAGCCCGTCGGGATGACGCCGATCGGGACGCGCACCTCGTCGCCGAGCCGCATCACCGAGCCCTTGCCGAAGCTCTTGTCGATCTGCGCGAGGGCCATCTCGAGGGCCTTCTCGCGGTCCGGTCCTGCCATGAGGTCTCCTGGTGCTCGGTGAGCGCCCCGACGTGAGGCTGCCCGTGCTGCGGTCCGATCGGCGGTGACGCTAGGAGGGCGGTCCGACAGTCCGGAAGGACTGCCGCGCACTCTGTGGACACCCGGACACCGGGGACGCTAGACCGAACAGGCGTTCGAACGCGAGCGACACGCCGGGGTGCCTCACGCTCCGGGAGCCTGCGCCGGAGATCGGCCTGCGGCGCCCGGTCAGCCCAGCAGCACCCGGTCGTCGAGGTCGTCCGAGGGCAGGTCCCCCTCGACCACCGCGCCCACCTCCACGCGGTCCAGCTGCAGCCCGCCGCCGTACGACGACAGGAAGGCCGTGTCGGCGGCGTCGCGGCCGGTCGCGACCCGGACCAGCGAGGCGCGCGGCGCCAGCAGGGTGGCGTCGACCACCTGCCACTGGCCCTCGACCAGGGCCTCCACCACGGCGTGGAAGTCCATCGGGTCCAGACCCGGGGCGTACACCGACACGAGGCGGGCCGGGACGTCACGCGCGCGCAGCAGCGCGACGACCAGGTGCGCGTAGTCACGGCACACGCCTGCTCCGGCCAGCAGCGTGTCGACAGCGCCGTCGGTGCCCGAGCTGCTGCCCGGCACGTACGCGAGGCGGCGGCCGACCCACGCCGCTGTCCCACGGACGAGCTCGGCCGTGGAGACCAGGCCGGCCAGCTCGGTCGCGGCGATGGCCGCGAGCCGGTCGGACTCGGCGTACCGGCTGGGCCGCAGGTAGGTGCTGGCATCCAGCGGCCTCGTCCGCGCCGGGTCGGCGCGGCCGAGCACCTCGCACCGGTAGGACACCTCCAGCGCCCCCCTGCTGACCTGCAGCACGTGCAGCCGGCCCCCCGCCTCCGTCGCGTGCTCGGTCACCGGGACGGGCAGCCCGTCCAGGGTCACCCCGAGCTCCTCGCGTCCCTCGCCCCGTTCGGCGACGGCCACCTGCAGCTCGACGGTCACCAGGTCGCCGGTGACCTGCGCGGCCAGGGTCGAGTGCACGGTCCGGATCACCTCGCCATCCTGCCCGCCGACCCCCGACGGGACCGCGTGACTCCGGCCACGTGCCGGCGCAGGGCATGCTCGTGCAGTGACCGACCAGCACGGGGGCGCCCTGCCGTGGCCGGTGCGCTACCGGCTGCGGCAGTCGTTCCGCTACGACTACGACCTGCCTGCCCTGTCGCTGCTGCACCGGTTGGCTGTGGTGCCTGCGCGGCGGCACGGGGACCAGCAGCTGCGATCCGGGCTGGTACGGGTGTCGGACCCGGCGGCGCAGGTGTCGTGGGACCTCGACGGTCACGGGAACCAGGTGTGCACGGTGCGCCTGCCCGTCGTCGAGGAGTCCGTCACCATGGACGTGTCGGTCGTCGTGGACCGCACCGGGGTGCCGGGCCTCTGCTCGGCCGAGCTCCTCGAGGACCCCCGATCGCTCGACGCCAGCTGGCTGACCGCGGCGAGCCCGGAGATCCGCGAGCTGGCCGCGGAGCACGCGGACGGCAAGGACCCGTTGGCGGCAGCCGAGCAGGTGTGCGCCCTCGTGCCGCGGCTGGTCCGCTACGTGCCCGGGGCCACCACGGTCCGCACCACGGCAGCCCAGGCGCTGCGCGGAGGCGAGGGCGTCTGCCAGGACCAGGCGCACGTCATGCTCGCCGTCCTGCGGGTGGCCGGGATCGCCTGCCGCTACGTCTCGGGACACCTGGTCGGACACGGCGGCACGCACGCCTGGGTGGAGGTGCTCGTGCCCGCCGGCCGGACCTCCCGGGCCGTGGCCTTCGACCCGTGCCATGCGCGGCGCACCGATGCGCGCTACCTCACCGTCGCGGTGGGTCGCGACTACCTGGACGTCCCGCCGACCTCGGGCTGGTACAGCGGCGCCGCGCGGGGCTCGCTCAGCAGCACCCGCCACGTGGTCGGTGAGAGCCTGGCCGGGTAGCGGAACCGAGCCCGTACGCAGGCGAAACACCGCCGTCACATGTCCTGGTTACTTTTCGTCGGGTGAGCGACCTCTTCGACGGCTACCGCCTGGACCCGGCCGGTGCGGTCGACGAGGTGTTCGCCGCCGACGGGACGCCGCACCCGCCGAGCGCCCCGCTGCACGCCGCTCTGCAGGCGCTGTCCGCGGAGGACCTGCACACCCGCAGTGCGCTGCTCGCCCGCGCCTTCCGCGACCAGGGCATCACCTTCAGCCTGTCCGGCGAGGAGCGCCCCTTCCCGCTGGACGTGGTGCCCCGCGTGGTCGCCGCCGACGAGTGGGCCGTCGTGGAGAGCGGGGTACGCCAGCGAGTGCGCACGCTGGAGGCGTTCCTGGCCGACGTGCACGGCGAGCAGGCGGTGCTCGCCGACCGGGTGGTGCCGCGCCGCGTGATCGCCAGCAGCAGCGCCCACACCCGCGCCGCCTACGGCGTGGTGCCGCCCAACGGCGTACGCGTGCACGTGTCCGGGGTGGACCTGATCCGCGACGAGAGCGGCGTCTTCCGGGTGCTGGAGGACAACCTGCGCACGCCCAGCGGTGTCAGCTACGTGATGGAGAACCGGCGCGCGATGGCGCGCACGTTCCCGGAGCTGTTCGCCGCGCACCGCGTCCGCCCGGTCAACGACTACCCCGCGCGGCTGCTGGCCGCGCTCCGGGCGGCGGCGCCGGAGAACGCCGACGACCCACGGGTCGTGGTGCTCACACCAGGGGTGTGGAACAGCGCGTACTTCGAGCACTCGCTGCTGGCCCGGCTGATGGGCGTCGAGCTCGTGGAAGGCCGCGACCTCACCTGCCGCGACGACGTCGTGTGGATGCGGACGACAGCCGGTGAGCGACGGGTGGACGTGGTCTACCGCCGGGTCGACGACGAGTTCCTGGACCCGCTGCACTTCCGGCCGGACAGCCTGGTCGGCTGCCCCGGGCTGCTGAACGCCGCCCGGGCAGGGAACGTCGCCATCGCGAACGCGGTCGGCAACGGTGTCGCGGACGACAAGCTGCTCTACACCTACGTCCCCGACCTGGTCCGCTACTACCTCGGCGAGGAGCCCGTGCTGCCGAACGTGGACACCTTCCGGCTGGAGGAGCCCGACGTGCTCACCTGGGTGCTCGAGCACCTGGACGAGCTGGTGCTCAAGCCGGTCGACGGCTCCGGTGGCAAGGGACTGGTGATCGGGCCGCAGGCCTCGGACGAGGAGCTGGCGGTGCTCGGCCGCACCGTGCTGGCCGACCCGCGGGGCTGGATCGCGCAGCGGGTGGTCCGGCTGTCCACCAGCCCGACGCAGGTCGGTGACCGGCTCGTTCCCCGGCACGTCGACCTGCGACCGTTCGCGGTGAACGACGGCACCGACGTCTGGGTGGCGCCGGGCGGCCTCACCCGGGTGGCCCTGCCGGAGGGGTCGCTGGTCGTCAACTCCAGCCAGGGCGGCGGGAGCAAGGACACCTGGGTGCTGGCCGCGGACGGCTCGGGCGCGGACGACGGCGACCCGTACCGCCCGGCGGTGCTGCCCCGGCCGAGCGGTGCACGGGAGGCGCCGGTCGCCGGCCCTCAGGAGCACGAGCAGCAGCAACAGCAGCAGGCGCCGTGCTGAGCCGGGTCGCCGAGTCGCTCTACTGGGTCGGCCGCTACGTCGAGCGGGCCGAGGACACCGCCCGGCTGCTGGACGTCCACGTGATCGACCTGCTGGACAACCCCTGGGCCGACCTGCAAGGCGCCTCCAGGGACATGCTGCTGGTGATGGGGCTCGGTGTCCCCGAGGGCGAGGTCGACCCGTCGGCCGCCGCCACCCGGCTGGCGTTCGAGCGCGGCAGCACCAGCTCGATCGCGGGTGCCCTGGAGGCCGCCCGCGAGAGCGCCCGAGGGGTGCGCGAAGCGCTGTCCAGCGAGCTGTGGGAGTGCCTGAACGCCAGCTACCACGGGCTTCCCGGCCACGAGGCCGGAGCCGTGCTGCGTGGTCCACACACGTTCTGCCGCTGGGTGCGGGAGCGCGCCGCCGTCTTCGCCGGGCTGCTGGACGGCGCGATGCCGCACGACGACAGCTGGCGCTTCCTGGTGCTCGGCCGTTCGCTGGAGCGGGTCGACATGACGGCCCGGCTGCTGCGCGCCCGCGCGGTCCGCTCCGGGACGAACAGCGACTGGGTGGGCCTGCTCCGCTGCTGCAGCGCGCACGAGGCCTACCTGCGCAGCTACCGCTCAGCGGTGGAGCCGGCGCGGGTGGTGGAGTTCCTCGTACTGGACCGGCTGTTCCCCCGCTCGGTCTACTCCGCGCTGCAGCAGGCCGAGCAGTGCCTGACCGACCTGGCTCCCAGCGCCGGCCGGTCCGGCCTCGTGGACGATGCCGCGCGACTGCTGGGGCGGGCCCGCACCGACCTGCAGTACCGCACCAGCGACGAGCTGCTCGACGACCTGCCGGAGCTGCTGGACATGCTGCAGCTGACCGTCCTGGAGGCGGGCGAAGCCTTGAGCGCCCGCTACTTCCACCTGGGCGCAGCCGTGAGCTGGACCGTGGACGCCGACGCGTGAGCTGGCGGGTGCGGGTCCGGCACAGCACCGGCTACCGCTACGACACCGAGGTGACGGCCTCCTACAACGAGGCCCGGCTGATCCCGCAGACCGGTCCGGTCCAGCTCACGCTGGAGTCGCGCGTGCAGACCACTCCCCCGTCCCGGCAGCAGCGCTACTGGGACTACTGGGGCACCCAGGTCACGTCGTTCGACGTGTCCACCCCGCACCGCGAGCTCGAGGTCGTGGCCACGTCGGTCGTGGAGACCGCCGACGCCCCGCCACCGCCCACGGGGGCGACCTGGTCCCAGCTGCGCTCGGACCCGGTCCGTGACGCGCACGTCGAGCTGCTCACCCACAGCGCGCGGACCGTGCCCGGCGACGAGCTGACCGAGCTCGCGCACGCGACGGTCAAGGGCCTCGAGCCGTACGACGCCATGTGCGCCCTCGTCGCGCTGGTCCACGAGCAGGTGGCCTACCGGGCCGGCTCTACCGGCGTGTCCACGAACGCGATGGAGGCCTGGCGGCAGCGGGCCGGCGTCTGCCAGGACATCGCCCACGTCAGCCTGGCTGTGCTGCGCGCCGTGGGCATCCCCGCCCGCTACGTCAGCGGCTACCTGCACCCGGGCGGCGCCGATGCGGAGATCGGGCGAACGGTGCGGGGGGAGAGCCACGCCTGGATCGAGGTCTGGCTGGACGAGTGGTGGGGCTACGACCCGACCAACGCCACGCCGGCGGGCGAGCGGCACGTGGTCGTCGCCCGCGGCCGCGACTACGCCGATGTGCCGCCCCTGAAGGGCATCTACTCGGGCGGCGGTTCGCAGTCCCTCGGCGTCGTGGTCGAGGTGACGCGGCTCAGCTGACTCGCACCTGCGGCGCCACGTCTCCCGCTACCTCTCGGAGGCAGGCGCGCCCGTCGCGTCGCAGACCGCGCGCCAGACGTGCTTGACGTCCTCGCCCTGGTCGATGGCCTGCAGGACCGTCCGGCTCCCGAGCGTCGGGAGCACCTGGTCCGCGGCGTACGAGCGGGCGTACGCCGCTCCGAAGCGCGTGTCCATCCGCTTCCAGAACTCGGTCAGGCGCACGCCTCCACGTTAGCTACCGGGTGCCGAGCAGCAGCTGCGACGGGTGGGCGCTGTCGTGGAGGACGAGGTTGCGGCCGGGTGTCGGCAGCGGCTCGTGGTTGGGAGTGTCGGAGGAGCCGAGGAACAGCCGGAGGCGGTGGCCGGGCTGCAGCGTCCACGCGGTGTCCCACAGGTCCACCCGCAGGTCCATGGTCTCCCCCGGCACCACCTTCAGCTGCCGTCGGTCGGGCAGGTACGGGGCGCCGGGACGGGAGCGCTTCGGATCGACCTCGCGCATGCTCGCCCGCAGCCAGCCCTGGGTCACCAGCCGCGAGGTGCCGTCGGGGGCGACGTCGGCGAGCCGCGCGACGTACGCCATGTCGCTGGCCTCGGTGATCGCCGCGAAGCGCAGCTCG
>JBKJQM010000226.1:0-2839 GCA_046594005.1 Mycobacteriales bacterium | reverse complement strand
ACGTACTCGCGCAGCGCGTCGGCGCGGCCGCCCGCGCGGATCTCGGCGAGGGTGTCGCGCTCGATCTGGCGGATCCGCTCGCGGGTGAGGCCCAGGAAGCGGCCGACCTCGTCGAGGGTGCGCGGACGCCCGTCCTCGAGGCCGAAGCGCATGCGCATGACGATGGCCGAGCGCTCCGGCAGCGCGTCCAGGACCTCGGACAGCTGGCCGTGCAGCATCTGCGTCTCAACAGCGGCCTGCGGGTCGATGGAGTCCACGTCGGTGATGAAGTCGCCGAGCACGGCCTCGTCGTCGCCGACCGGCGCCTGCAGCGACAGGGTGTCGCGGCCGTGCCGCAGGATCTCCTCGACCTTCTCCGCGGTCATCGACAGCGGCTCGCCGATCTCCTCGGAGGTGGGCTCGCGGCCGAGCGACTGCGTGAGGTCGCGACGGGTGCGGGTCACCTTGGTGATCAGCTCCGCCATGTGGACCGGCACCCGGATGGTGCGGCCCTGGTCGGCCAGCGCGCGCTGCAGCGCCTGACGGATCCACCAGGTGGCGTAGGTGGAGAACTTGTAGCCCTTGGCGTAGTCGAACTTCTCGACGGCGCGCACGAGGCCGAGGTTGCCCTCCTGCACCAGGTCGAGCAGGTCGAGCCCGCGACCCTGGTACCGCTTGGCCAGCGAGACGACCAGGCGCAGGTTGGCCTCGAGCAGGTGGCGCTTGGCGACCTCGCCGTCCTTCTCGATCTCGACCAGGTCGCGGCGCATGGCGGCCGGGATCTTCGCCGTGCCGGAGGCGTGCTGGCCGAGCTTGAACGTCGCGAACAGGCCGGCCTCGATGCGCTTGGCCAGGTCGACCTCCATCTCGGCGGTCAGCAGCGCGACGCGGCCGATCTCGCGGAGGTAGGCCTTGACCAGGTCGATGCCGGGCGGCGGCTCGTCCAGCGCGAGGGGCTTGTCCTCGTCGGCCACCACGACGGGCGCGGCGACCGGCTCGGCGAAGACGGTGTCGCTGTCGGGGAGCGCGGCCTCGGCGATGGCGGCGGCCGCCTCCTCCTTGGTCTGCTTGGGGGCGGCTGCTGCCTTCACCGGCTTGGCGGCGGTGGGCGCGGTCTTGGTCTGGGGCACTGCGGGCTCCTCCACGAGCGGCTCGACGGTGGCGCCGTCTGCCACGGTGCGTCCGGCGGGACGCGTCTCCTGCGGGGCTGGTGCCCGCTTCGCCGGCCGGGCGGCCGACGGCTTGACCGGGGACTTCGTCGCGGCGCGACGGGTCCGGGGCGTACGACTGGCGTCCGCCTGCTCCTCGGGCCCGATCACGGCGCCCTGCTCGGAGAGCTGGCGCAGGACGGTCCGGGCCTCGGCCGGTCCGATGCCGGCGTCGTCGAAGGCCGAGCGCAGCTGCTCCAGGGACAGGGGTCCCTCGGTGCGCGAGCGCTCGACGAGTGCCTCGACGACGTCGACGGGGCGTGCGGGGGCGGACATGGTGGATCTCCTGGCTCAAGGGCGGTATGCGACGGTGTCCGGTCTGCCCACACCCGCGCTGCGGCGCCGGTGGGCGTCGTGCGGAGACGGCGTGAGGTCCCGGTCGCGGGCACCTGTCGTGCAAGTGCCTGCGGAGTTCGCAACGATCCTCTCACGCGCGGTGTTCCGGTAGGACCTGGGCGGGTGAGGCTGCTCACAAGCCGGGCTACCCGCACTCCCGCAAACCACGCACATCAGACCTCGAGGCCCGGCAAGCAGGTCAGGAGGTCGACGACAGCGAACCACTCCCCATGCGCACGCGCCTGCTGACCCCCCTGCTGCTGCTCCCGCTGCTCGGCCTGCCGAGCCTGTCGGACGCCGCTCCCGTCGCGCCCGTGGCCGTGCAGCGCTGCGGCGGCTCGTCCTGGTGGGCGGGCACCACCGACGTCTGCGACGGCGCGGTGGTCTACCGCGACTACGTCTACGACGACGCGGGCGCCGACACCGGCGACACCGGCTACGGCGTCGGGACGCAGAACGCGTACGGCACGCTCGCGCACCCGGCCGGCGACGTCCGCTACCCGGCCGACGACACCACCAGCGCCGACCTCGTGCGCCTCGAGCTGCGCCGCGAGGGCGACCGGGTGCGCGTCGTCGCCGAGCTGAACGCCCTGCGCAGCGCCCGCTCCACCGTGCTCGCCGTAGCCGTCGACTCCGACGGCAGCGCCAGCACCGGTGGCGGTGCCTGGCCGGGCCTGGCCGTCCGCAGCACCGGCTGGGACCGCGTCTACCGCTTCGCTGTCGGCGACCCGCGCACCAACACGATCACCGGCACCTTCCCGCTGCCGGCGGCGGCGGCCTGGCGCGTGCAGGCCGTCACGGCGCAGGCGGCCACCGGCGACGTCATGAACGTCGCCTACCGCGGCCCGAGCGAGGGCTCCGCGTACAAGCTGTCGTATGACGTCCCGTCGCCGCACCCGGTCACCGGCCGCGGCGCGTGGTTCGAGGACGACCAGGCGGCCGCCCTGGCCGACGGGGACGTCTCGCGCTTCGGCCACGTCGTGCACACCGCCGACCTGCGCCGCGGCACGACCCGGCTCGCCCGGATCGAGCCGGGGCTGCACGAGCGCGTCTACACCTCGCGCTACAGCCTGGGCGAGGGCCTGTCCTACAAGGGGATCAAGGGCCGCGGCGACGGCGGCGACGCGCCGGCCTTCGCGCAGGTGTTCAACCTGCTCGGGCGCTACCAGCCGTACGGCGTCTACGTCCCTCGCGGCGGCGGGCCGTACGGGCTGCAGATGGAGTGGCACGGCTCCAACCAGGGGATCGTCGCGCAGATCAACCAGCCCGGGATGCAGCGCCGGTTCGGGGAGGAGCTGCACCGGGTGCTGGTCGTG
>JBKJQM010000082.1:0-9897 GCA_046594005.1 Mycobacteriales bacterium | reverse complement strand
ACCGAGACAAGCTCGCGCTCGGGGTAGCGCAGGGCCGTGAGGTTGCCGCCAAACACCACGCCGGTATCGAGGCAGATGGTGTTGTTGATCCACTCCGCGCTCGGGACGGGCGTGTGGCCGTAGACGACCATCGCCTGTCCGCGGTACTCCTGAGCCCAGGGATACCGCACCGGGAATCCGAACTCGTCAGTCTCGCCGGTGGTATCGCCGTACAGGGCGAACGAGCGGACCCGGCCGGACGAGCGGCCGTGGTAGGCCTCCTTCAGCCCGGCATGCGCGACCACGAGCCTGCCGTCGTCCAGGACGTAGTGGCTGATCAGGCGGTCCATGAAGTCCAGGGCAGCGCTGCGGAAGTCGTCCGTCTGGTCGTCGAACTGCTCCAGCGACTCGGCGAGCCCGTGCGACACCGTGACCTTGGACCCCTTAAGTGCGCGCACAAGCTTCGCCTCGTGGTTGCCAGAGACACAGATCGCCGTCCCAGCCGCGACCATCCCCATGACCAGGCGCACAACGCCAGGGGTATCGGGACCCCGGTCGACCAGATCGCCGACGAAGACCGCCTGCCGACCTTCGGGGTGGGAGGCGCCGACTGCCAGGTCTGCTTCGAACTCCAACTGCCAGCCGAGCTCGGTCAGCAGGGTGCGCAGCTCGGACGCGCAGCCGTGAACGTCGCCGATGATGTCGAAGGGCCCGTGGACATCGGTCTTGTCGTTCCATGGACGCTCGCGCACGATCTGGGCGCTGGAGATCTGCTCTTCGCCGCGAAGCACATGAACCCGGCGGAAGCCTTCCTTGTTCATGCGGCTGACTGAGCGTTTCAGGTCGCGGTGCTGTCGGGAGACAACGTGCGGGCCGAAGTCGCGGTCCGGACAGTCGGCGTTGCGTGCGTGCGCGATCGACTCGGGGACGTCAATTACGATGGCGTCCACCAGGACGTCGTGGCTCTTAGCCAGCTTCACCAGCGATGCCCTGGCTGCCTGCTGCACGTTTGTGGCATCGACGACGGTCAGAAGGCCCCGACGCAACCTGGTGCCGACGATGTAGTGCAAGACATCGAACGCATCTGGGGTTGCGGACTGGTCGTTCTCGTCGTCGGCAACGAGCCCTCGACAGAAGTCGCTGGAGATGACCTCGGTCGGCTTGAAATGGGTACGGGCGAAGGTGGACTTGCCGCTTCCGGAGACGCCGACGAGAACCACCAGCCCCATCGCGGGAACCGTGATCTGGGTCGTCTGGGGTGCCTCAGTCACGGGTGAACACCGCCATCTGGGTCGGTGTACCGAGCTCGTCGTCGAGTTCCCCGATACCTCGACGGTCCACCGAGTACCCATAGGACGAAGCCACTCTGTCCGACCAGTCAGCGAACTCGGCTCGGGTCCATTCGAATCGGTGGTCCGGGTGGCGCATCCCCACCAGTTCCTCGTACAGGACGTTGTACTCGCTGTTCGGGGTCGTGACCACCACGGCCCCGGGCCGCGCTGTTCCGAAGACGACATGCTCCAGCGCCTCGAGGCGCGGCTGATCAACATGCTCGACCACCTCCATCAAAACGGCCGCGTCGAAGCCTGCGAATCGTGCGTCTTCGTAAGTCAGTGCGCCTTGGAAGAGTTCGATCCGGTCGGACTGGCGCTCGCTCATCCGATCGACGTGCATCCTGCGCCCGGCCTGCTGCAAAGACCGAGCGGAGACGTCGCAGCCAGCGATCCGGGTGAACGACGCGGTCTTCACCAGACGCGCCAAGAACTGGCCCGGCCCGCAACCGAGGTCGATCACCGACTTCGCGTCGAGCTCGAGAAGTACCTCGTGCACTGCCTCGTGGCGCTGCGTGTTCAACGGAACACGCCTTTCAGTGGGCTGTGCAGTTTCCTCGTCGGCGGCTGGCTCCACGGCGTCGTCGACCTCGTCACCGAGCTCGGCCAAGCGGGCCAGTGCTGCCCTGGTCAGCCCACCGTGACGGCCGAGGTAACGCCGGGTAATCAGGTCCTTGTCGGGGTGGTCGGTCAGCCAGCCTTCACCGGAACGCAGAAGCTTGTCGACTTCGTCGGGGCCCTGCCAGTAGTGCTTGGACTCATCGAGGACGGGGAGCAGGACGTGCAGCTGGTTCAGGGCGTCCGCCAACCGCAGTGTTCCCGTCAGCCGGAGATGTATATAGCGCGAATCGCCCCAGTCGGGGAAGGCATCGTCGAGCGGAATGGGGGTCGCCTCGACCGTCCAGCCGAGCGGCTCGAAGAACCGGTGCGCGATCTCGGGCCCACCGCGGCAAGGCAGTACAGCGAATTCAATCTCCAAGGGGATCGCTGAGTCAGCAAGTTCCTGACGAGACGCACAGCGACCACTGCGCGCCGTGCTGAAAATGTCGGCCATAGCGACACCGAGCAACGACGACGCGGCGTACGAGCGGTCGTTGACGTACTGCGCAAGGCTGAAGTCGGGCGCGTTCTTGGCGCGCGACCTGGCCAGCCGGATCGGATCGATCTCCAAGGTCAGCGCGAGCGTGCAGCGGTCTTCGGTCGCCTCCGGATAGAACACAGTGGCCGTTCCGAACGACTGTTTGAACTCCTGAACCCGATCCGGGTGCTTGTGCAGGAGGTACCCAAGATCCGTGGCCGGAACGTGAGTGGTCGAAACCGTCATGAGCATCCGCACAGTCTGCCTGACCTGTGCGACTGATTTTCGCGATGAACTGGATCGCCTCGACGATCACGGGACCGTACCGTTCAGTGCCATGACGTCGGCAACGCAGATTATCGGAGACACCTCCTTGCCTCTCGGGTTCCAGCACCCGCATGCCTCAGAGCAGGCCAGGGCGATCGCTGAGGCTGGGACGATCCTGCGGGTTCAGGTCGGATCCGGTGTGCACGGCACCTCGATCAGCGGTCAGGACGACCGTGACGAGATGGGCATCTGCCTGGAACCGCCCGAGTTCGTCACCGGCATCGCGCAGGTCCCTAAAGGCATAGACAGCGACCGGATGGGCGAGTTCGAGCAGTACCAACGCCACACGGTCTGGGACAAACCCGGGGGCCTGGCAAACAGGTCAGGGGCCGGCGATCTGGATGTCGTGATCTACACGGCACGCAAATGGTGCCGGCTCGCGCTTGCTGGCAACCCAACGGTCCTCCTTGCCCTGTTCGTGCCCGACGAGGAGGTCGTCCACCGTGATCGCTACGGCGCCGAACTCGTCGACAACTCCCACCGATTCGTCTCCAAGCTGGCCGCCGATCGCTTCCTCGGCTACCTGCAATCGCAACGCGCCGCCATGATCGGCGAGTCAGGTGCCCACACCAACAGGCCAGAACTTGTCGCGACTCACGGCTACGACACTAAGTTCGCCATGCACGCCCTTCGCCTCGGCATCCAGGGAGTCGAACTGCTGAGCACCGGACGCATCACCCTTCCTGTGCCCGAACCTGATCTGTCCTACCTGAGGCAAGTCAGGCGAGGCGAGATCCGCCTCGACGAGGTTGTCGCCGCGGTCGACGCCGCTGAGACCCGGCTCGTAGCACTCCGAGATAGGTCACACCTCTCAGATGAACCCGACCGAGCCTGGGTCGACAAATGGCTGCATCAAGCTCACCTGTCGTACTGGAGCCGCGAGACTTAGCCGCCTCGTGGGCCGGGATCAGCTCAAAAGATCGGGTCCTCGTGGCCTTCGCCTTCACGGATGTGTCGGAGCCCCGTGGTGGGCTTACATCAAAAGGAGGTGATCGAGATGTACGACATTGGTGAGAAGCCCGGAATCGGCCGCTACTGCTGCACGAACTGCGGATGGTCCGTCAACCTGGATGACGCCAGCGACCGTCTGCCGCCGTGCGGGAGCTGCGGCAAGGGCCAGCACACGAAGTACAACCGCTGCTGACCGAGTGGCATGGGTTGGCCGGTCCCCAACGCACCAGATGTTCCTCGGGCCGGTCCACCCTGTCTCGGAGCGAAGTCGTCACCGCGTCCGGAGGGTCCTCACCAACGCCTGCATCGCCGACACCGCTTGCTGGCCCAGCTTTACCGGGTCGTCAGTCTTGCTTGGGGCAGATGAGGTCTCCTTCAGAATGTGATCCGGGTGAAGGAAGAAATGTTCCGCATACGACGACCCGTCCGGCCCTTCGTACGACAGCGCAACCGTCACTGGCTCGAGGGTGTCCTGACCCGCCCGGATCACGTTGCTGGTCGTCCACCCCGGTGCCCAGACGGGGACGGGCTCGGCGAAGCGCTGATACACCCACTTCTTCATGTCACTGTCCGGAAGAGCATCCACTTCGGCCTTTGGCGGTGCTGGCGGATCGAACTCGAGGCCGACGTTGACCGCACTTGAAGCTCCGAAGTTCTTCACGACCAGCAGGATCGTGCCGTGGGACAAGAGTTCTCGTTCCAGATACGCCACCAGCACCGGTCGGGTGCGAGCGCGGCTGTCGTCCTTGGTGGCGACCAGGGTGCGCTTGGCATAGACCGCCGTCACGATGATCGCGACAGCCATGGCTGCTGTGAACACCGCCGTGACCACCGCGGCCACTGCCCCGATCGCAATCCAGTCTGTATCGGTCACCTGGCAAGAATAGGGCGCACGATGGACTCGGGCCGTGACGGTAGGAACGATTAAACGTGCGGGCGACTCGTGGGGGTGGCCTGCATTTTCAGTCTGCCGCTGGAAGAATGGCTCTATGGTCGACCCTCGACGCTCCGCTCCCGAACCCCCGTGGGGCGGCCCCGAGATTGTTCACACGCCCGGCATGGGCGACGACCTGATGCGTGAACTCGCACCGATCCTCGCTGAAGATGGGATCAACCTCGACGACCCGGACAGCATCCCCGACATGGAGACGCTGCAGGCCGCGCTCGATCGCGCCATTGAGCGTCGCAACATGGAGTTGTTCACGCCCGTCGGGGAAGCGCGATCGCTCGCACTCACCACTCTCCGGCTGTATGTCGAGGCGATCGCGAGCGACCAGACCGAGCTCGCCGGAGCCATCCTCGCAACGGCCGTGCCCGAGTCGCCTGACGGCTCGCAAGCCACCGTCGCCGGAACCATCGGTGTCGCCCTCGACCTGCTCGACACCATCCTGGCCGGTAGCCATTCCGACGCCCCAAGCAGCATCGGCGCCAAGGCCAGGCTCCCCAAGGGCCACTGGTACGGCGAGCGAGCAGGCCGCGACATCCTCGACCTGGCGCGCCGCGGCCGCGCTCACAGTGCCTTGGGCTCGCTCATCACCAAGCAGGGCAGTCACGCGGTTCAAGCAGGTGCAGCGATCGCACTCGCGGGCACGATGCAGGTGTGGGCGACCCTCGTCGACAAGCCCGTTGACCAGGTGACAGTCTCGGCCTTCCAGTGACCGAAATTCACTGGCCGTCGCTCCACCGCGACCTAGCCGTAGGCGCGAGCAATGGGCCCCTCGATAGGACGAAGACTTCCCCTGTGGCTCGGTGAGCGGCACGGATCCTTCGCGAGCGGGTTACGGCCGCTCACGCTTGGTCCGCCATATCTGTGACCGCGTCAGATCGAGGGGTCGGCGACGACCTGCCGGACGAACGTGGTGTTGCGAATCGTCGGCACACCGTCACCACGTAGGTCCAGCTTGAGCGTCCACGCCCGACCGACCACGGGGACGTCGGCCGACAGAACCGGGATCGGGTCCCCGTCCCGCCGAAGGCCAACGGCGACGGCTGGCGGAAGGCCCTCGGCCTCGGGAGCCGGCCCATGGCCCTCCCCGACGTGCCGCACCACCGTTCCCGCGCCGGACTCGTCAAGCTCCAGCAGGTAGCTCGAGGACTCGGTCGACACCAACCACCGCCCCGGACCCATGAGACGTGGCTCATCATCGGCGTCGGAGAAGAGTCGTCGGGCGCGCTCGCAGAGCGCGCATTCACAGGTCAGGATCAGCGGAGTGGAGGCGATGATCGTCCGAGCGTGGTCAAGGCAGAAGTCGCCACCTAGCCATGGGTCATCGGCGACATGCAGCAGGAGATCGTTCGCACGGCCACAACCGTCGACGTAGCACCGAGTGGGTTCCGGTAGGTCCTGCGCATACGTCACGATCGTCGCCTCCCGAGTAGTCACTTCCAGCCATGGTGCCCGGAGGCTCCGACAGTTGCTGGGCTGCTCGGGCTCCGGCCAAACCGCTCGGACGGATCGGCGCTCGCCTCGTATGGTGCAGTTGACCGGCCCGTCCCCACCGAAAGGAGTTTGGCCAGATGACCGGACACAGCGCGTTCTGGGATGACCTCATGCGCGACCTGGCCGACCCCGAGTTCGAGCGCGAGTACACCGCCGAGTCGAGACGGGTTGCCGAGTTCGACGAGGCGATGAACGCAGTCGACAGGCGACCGATCAACCTGCCACTGGCACACGAAGGCTGATCGAGTCCGCCGGAGCGGTACCTGTCGCAGTGAGCACAAACTGGATCTCAACTCCAAGTGCAGTCGTGAGCTTCAAAAGGGTCTGCGTCGTCGGCGCGACCTGGCCGCGCTCGATACGACTGATGTCAGCCTGGGTAACGCCCGAGAGCTCTGCCAAGTCAGATTGGCGGAGGCCGCGGGCCTTACGTGCGCCGAGGATGACCGAGCCGAAAGCTGCAGCCTGGTCGAAGGCGCGGACGACCTCCAGCTCGTCGGGAGACATCGTCGACTCGCGCTCTCGCGCATACTCAGCAAACGGCTTCGGCATCGCTCCTCCTCCAGGTCGGACACCCGACTGTATGTGGAATACCACATACTGCGCCAACGGACCACCGGCTACTGCTGCGAGCCATGGCCCACTTCGTTTCGACCGACTTCCAACTGGTCAGGCGCTAACGGGCCCCGTCCCCGAGGGTTCGGGGCTCCTCGTGAAGTCTCAGTCGTAGAAGGACGAACGGTTGAGGATGGATCTCTTCCACAGCAGATCGCGATCCGCCGCACGTAGCCCGACGGCGTCGGCAGTCTCAGACCAGTGGTCCTCGATCTCCGAGACGATGCGCGCGACGATCTGCTTGCCTTCCGGCCGGGAGAGTCCATAGTCAGCGGCCGCGGCCACGCAGACCGAGAACTGGCTGGCTCGGCTTCCGTCACGACCGATCGCCATCGCCTGGGCCGATGTGTCGGTCGAGCGAGGCTGCGGGGTCAGGTCGAACGCCGGAGTCAGCTCAAGACTCGTGCCGTCCCACAACGCGGCGTGGTTGCGTGCGTGGTCGTCGTTGTTGCCGATCGCAATGTTGAAGACGATGCGCTCGAAGAGCCGGCGACCGATGTCCTGCGGGGCGCGGCCCCACTCACGAAGGACGTCGAGCATTTCGGGGTACGACCCGTAGCGCGCACCAAGGAGCGCATCGAAACCAAGCATCGTCAGACCCGAAACGACGTGACTGCGTCGGCCACCGGGCAAGCGGTCGAATCGCTCGATGAGCAGCACATCTCGGCCCATCGACTTGATGACGTGCGCGTTTGGCACCGCGATGCCGCAGAGTCGCGCGAGCTCGATAGCGACGGCTTCGGCCCGAATCCAGGGGTGCACGTCGCCAGAGACCGACAGTTTGGCGAGGTGCTCGACACCTGATCCCTCGCTGATCAGGACCTTCGGGTGCGCACCACCAATTGCGGTCCCGTTCATCAGGGCATCGCCGATAGCCGGGTTCAACGGCTCCCCGGCAAGGACCTTCTCGGCAGCGTCGTACAGCTCGTCCAGGCTGGCTGTGTCCACGCGCGGGCTGTACTCCTCGGGGCTCTCCTGGAAGTCGATCGCACCGAGCCGGTTTGAGCCGGACTCCAACATGTAAGTCTCGACGCTGAGCTCGGTGTCGCCCGAGCCGAGGCGGTTGCCGATCACCCGCTCACCCCAAGAGTCGGGGGTCGCGTCCCTGAGACAAGCAGCGACCGTCAGGCCGTCCATCGGCTCCTGGGCTCCGCGGCGCAACGGCAGCTCAGGCGCGTAGAGGCTGATCGCTTTGTCGTTGTCGAGGTAGGACCGGGCGTAGGTGAAGTCCAGACGATCGGCACCGACGCGGTCAACTACCCCCGCCACCACTGGCGTCGACTCGCCGGGCAGCCAGGTCCAGACGAAGACGCGGCGGGCCCGGTACGGGTCAGAAGTCATCGTCAGGCTCCGCTTGCTTTCGAGGCTTGTCCACCCGAGTGGGCAGCAGCGCTAGCCGATCTCGTCCCTCGCGACGCAAACGCCCAAGCTCCGCGCGATCCTCAGCGCCAAACAACGGCACACCCAGGATGTCGGCGGCGTTGAAGGCGTTGCCGAGCGAGACGCCCGGGTCCCCCGTTTCGATCGCTGCGACAGTACGGCGGTCGACACCGATGCGTTCGGCCAGGTCGGCCGCCGTCCACTTGCGCGCGATGCGCGCGGCCTTGATCTGCTGGCCGAGCACGACCGCAGCGTCGGCGGCACCGCGGCGAGGCGACACGCGAATCCGAGCCATGGATACTCCTTACTTTGTACTTAATCTACCATTAGGAACAAAGTAATGCATTATTCCGGCTCCTGGCCCTGGACCAATTGCGACAACCGCCGCGCGATCTCGGCATCGCGATCAGCCGCCGCGTGTTGGTAGCGCATCGCAGCCCCCGGGGTCGAGTGGCCAAGACGTCCCATCAACTCGGCGAGCGTCGCCCCGGTCTGAGCGGCGAGCACAGCGCCGGTGTGGCGCAGGTCGTGCCAGCGCAGGTCCTTGCGGCCAGCGGCCTCGCGGGCCGGGTAGTAGACCTTGTAGAGGGTCGACGGCGCCATGTGCAGGTTTCCATCGGCCGCAGCCGGGAACAGCAGAGCGTCCTTTCCGGGTCCGGTCAGGTCCTTCAGGTGGTCCTTGACCAAGGGCACCAGGTGCGGCGGGATCGCCACATCACGGATACCGGCGTCGGTCTTGGGTGGTCCGACGATGAATTTGCCGTCGACTCGGACTACTCCCCTGCGGATCTTCACCCGACTTGTCCGCAGGTCGATGTCGCCGCGGCGCAGCTCGGCGAGCTCGCCGAAGCGCATGGCACACCAAGCCGCCAACAGCGCCATCAGCTTGTACCGATCTGGCAGCTCCTCGACGATCGTCTCGAGTTCCTCGAGCGAGGCCGGCTGCACGTGATGGGCGCGCACGGTGTTGCCCGCCCCTCTGATGTGGGCCGGGTTGTAGGGAATGAACGCTTTGGGCCGTTCGGAAGCAGCGCTGGCGAAGATCGTCCGCAGCAGGCTGTAGGACTGAGCTCGGATCGTCTCGCGACCGGGTGCAAGCGCGTCGTACCAGGCGTTAACGTCTTCGTTCGAGATCTTGTCGATGCGTTCGTCTCCGAAGGCCGGGAGGATGAACTTGTCGAGCAGCATCCGGTACTGGGCGCGGGTGGTCGGGCGAAGCTCGCGACCGCGGGTCTTCCGAGTCTCCAGCCACAGGTCGGCGTAGGCGCGGAAGGTCGGCGTCGAACGTCGGAAGGCTCCCAAATTCGTGGTCTCGGGAGCCCAGACCTGCATCTCGATCTCGGCACGCCGTGCGGACAGCCACGCGACTGCGTCATCGCGGGCGTCAAAGGTCACCGGAGCCCGATACAGCTGCCCGTCAGGGCCGGTGAACGCGGCCCGGTACCGGCCCGACTGCATCTTCTCGATCCGGCCGAAGCCGCGTCTGGTGCGAGACTTCTCCCGAGACATCTTGTGTACTCCCAGTATCGCCTTTTGAGGAATATACGAGGAATAGTGACGTCAAAACCTGTCGTGGTCTGTCCGGACCTGTCACGAGCCAATATGCCCTCTGACCTGCAAGTTTACCTCATAACTGGACGACCGAAGAGCTCTCGTGATAGCCCGTCTCTCAAAAGTTCAAACCCAGTATCGCCCACCAGCAACGAACGGCCCCTGACTCGCAGACCTGCGAGACCGGGGCCGTTTCGGCCTTCCCGGCACGTTTGGCACCAGCTCACCTACGGGGAAGATGGGAGCAT
>JBKJQM010000475.1:0-7556 GCA_046594005.1 Mycobacteriales bacterium | reverse complement strand
GCGGGTCCACCGGCTGACCTGGAGGGCCTCGCGGTAGAACTCGCCGGTGAAGGGGTTGAGCGCCCGCATGATGTCGGCGATGGTCCGGTAGCCGTGCGCGCCCTCGCCCGCGGCTCGGGTGTTCTCCGCCTTGGCGAGCACCGACGGGTTGGTCTCCTTGACCATGCGCTCGCAGTAGTCGACCCCGACCAGGTTCTCCTGGAAGATGTTGTGGTCGAACATGTACTCGGCCGCCTCGCCGAGGTTGACGATCCACTCCCCGAGGTTCGGCGGGCGGACGCCGTACGCCATCTGCTGGGCGTAGCAGGAGCAGACGGCGTGGTTGTCGCCGCAGATGCCGCAGATGCGACTGGTGATGAAGTGCGCGTCGCGGGGGTCCTTGCCCTTCATGAAGATGCTGTAGCCACGGAAGATCGACGACGTGCTGTGGCACTCCGCGACCGTCTGGTTGGCGAAGTCGATCTTCGTGTAGATCCCGAGACTGCCGACGATGCGGGTGATCGGGTCCCACGCCATCTCGACCAGGCCCTTGTCCTTCGAGCGGGTGGTCGCAGGCTTCGGCAGTGTCGACGTCATCGTCGTCCGTCTCTGAGAGGTAGGTGGGTGGGCAGGCCGCGCATGTCAGCCGCCCTGGTCGCCGGCAGGCATCGGGTCCATCTCGGGCAGTGCTGTGTCCTGCGGGTGGACGCCAGTACCCATGTCCTCGCTGTGCGGGTCGCCGGCCGGTCGGGCCGCCGGACCCGAGCCGGGCGGCCCGCCCTCGTCACGTGACCCCGGCGCACCACGTTCGGCCTGCGGCTCTTCCGTGATGTGGCCGCTCGGGTCGCTCTCGCTCATGACATGCCCTCCCTCGTGGGTACGGGTCATCCGTCCTGCTGCGCAGCAGTCCTGCGGCTACCAGGTGCGCGTGGCGCCGCTGAGGAGCTCGCGGCCGGGACGCCGCCACTTCGGCTCCTTGTCGAGCGTCGCGCTCGTCTTGCCGCGCAGCGCGCGGATCGTCCTGCCGTACGTCCCGATCGCCGTCGTGGACAGCTTGCCGCCGGGGGGCTCGTCCATGAAGGGCATGAACTTGTCCGGGAATCCGGGCATCGTGCAGCCGATGCAGATGCCGCCGACGTTGGGACAGCCGCCGACGCCGTTGATCCAGCCGCGCTTCGGCACGTTGCACTTCACGACCGGGCCCCAGCAGCCGAGCTTGACGATGCACTTGGGCGAGCCGTACTCCGTCGCGAAGTCACCCTGCTCGTAGTAGCCCGCGCGGTCGCAGCCCTCGTGCACCGTCTTGCCGAACAGCCACGTCGGCCGCAGCGCCTCGTCCAACGGGATCATCGGCGCCTGGCCTGTCGCCTGGTAGAGCAGGTAGGTGATCGTCTCCGACAGGTTGTCGCCCTGCACCGGGCAGCCCGGCACGCACACGATGGGCAGCCCGGCCTTGCTCTTCCAGTCCCAGCCCAGGTAGTCGGGCACCCCCATCGCGCCGGTCGGGTTGCCGGCCATGGCGTGGATGCCGCCATAGGTGGCGCACGTGCCGACAGCCAGGATGGCCAGGGCCTTGGGGGCAAGGCGGTCCAGCCACTCGCTCGTCGTGACCGGCTGCCCCGTCAGCGGGTTGTTGCCGAAACCGGACCAGTAGCCCTCGCCGGCGAGCGCCTCGTTGGGGATCGACCCTTCGACCACGAGGACGAACGGCTCCAGCTCGCCGCGGTCGGCTTTCCAGAACCACTCGATGAAGTCGTCGGCGCCTCCCTTGGGTCCGCACTCGAAGTCGATGAGCGGCCAGTGGACGGCCACCTTCGGCAGGCCGGGAAGGGCACCGAGGGCGATCTCCTCGATGCTGGGCTGGGTGGCGCCGGTCAGAGCCACCGAGTCGCCGTCACAGCTGAGACCGGCGTTGATCCAGAGGATGTGCACAAGGGTGTCCTCAGCGGCGACACCTTCAGCGGAGAGCATCGTGGCCTCCCAGCCGGGGCCTGCGGCTCTGCAGCCCCGTCGCGTCGTAGACGGCCAGCGAGTGCCGGTCTGTGCGAGCGCGAAGTGGACTAAATACCCGTTTACCAGGCATTGTCAAGACGCGTCAACCAGGACAGTGTGACCACGGTTTCGACCAGGAGGGCGAGGTCATCGCTGCGAGCGGATCCGGCGGACCTGCACCTGTTGTCGCGGTGCGCGCGCACGTCGCCGGCCTGGTCCAAGGCGTCGGCTTCCGTCCCTTCGTCTGGCGTGAAGCCACGCGCCGGGGCCTGGCCGGCTGGGTCGGGAACGACGGCGCCGGCGTGGTTCTCGAGGTCGAGGGGCCGGCGTCGGCCGTGCAGGAGCTGCTGGTCGCGCTGCGCGTCCCGCCCGTCCTGGCCCGCGTCGAGGACGTCCAGTGGGCGTCGCGGCCCGTGTCCGGCCACGTGGGCTTCGAGGTGCGGGCGAGCGCGCTCGGCGCCCGTCGCATCGCCGAGGTCTCCCCTGACACGGCGACCTGCGCCGACTGCCTGCGCGAGCTCCGGCAGCCTGACGACCGCCGCTTCGGATACCCGTTCGTGAACTGCACGAACTGCGGCCCGCGATACACGATCGTCGACTCGGTGCCGTACGACCGTGCGCGCACGACGATGTCGCGCTTCCCGATGTGCGCGCTGTGCGCCGCCGAGTACGCAGATCCCGCGGACCGGCGCTTCCACGCGGAGCCGGTGTGCTGTCCGGCCTGCGGCCCTTCCCTTCGGCTGGTGGACGCGGGCGGCGCCGTGCTCGCAGCCGAAGCGCTGCCGGGCGCAGTCGAACGGCTGCGGGCGGGCCGGGTGCTGGCCGTGAAGGGGCTCGGCGGATACCACCTCGTGGTCGACGCGGCGGACGAACGGGCTGTCGAGGCGCTGCGCGGCCGCAAGCACCGGGAGGACCGTCCCTTCGCGCTGATGGTGGCCGACCTCGAGATGGCGCGATCCTTGTGCTCGGTGGGTGGGCTCGAGGCCGAGCTGCTGGAGAGCCGGGCGCGCCCCATCGTGCTGCTCGATCGCCGAGGCACCGGTGGCGTGGCCCCGTCGGTGGCACCGGGGTCGCCGACGCTGGGCGTGATGCTGGCCTACACGCCCCTGCACCACTTGCTCCTGGACGCCTGCCGCGGGCCGCTGGTCGTCACCAGTGCCAACGCCAGCGACGAGCCCATCGCGTACGACGACGTCGACGCCCGGTCGCGTCTGCGGGACATCGCCGATGCCTTCCTCGTGCACGACCGTGTCATCCGGACGCGGGTCGACGACTCGGTCGTGAAGGTGGTCCGCAGCCGGCTGGTGCCGATCCGTCGCTCGCGCGGGTACGTGCCGGGCGGCATCGCGCTCGCTCGGCCCGCTGACCGCTCGGTCCTCGGCTGCGGTGCGGCGCTGAAGAGCACGTTCTGCCTGACCCGTGGTGCGCAGGCCTTCGTGTCGCACCACGTCGGCGACCTCGGCGACTACTCCACGTACGCGTCCTACGTCGAGGGCATCGAGCACCTGCGGCGACTGCTCGACGTGGTCCCCGAGGTCGTCGTGCACGACCTGCATCCGGAATACCCCTCCACTGCGTACGCCCGTGAGGTGGCCGACGTGCAGCTGGTGGCGGTGCAGCACCACCACGCCCACATCGCGTCGTGCCTGGCTGACAACGGCGTGGACATGCGCGTGATCGGGGTCGCCTTCGACGGGGTCGGGCTCGGCACCGATGGCACGGCCTGGGGCGGTGAGTTCCTGCTCGCGGACCTGGACGACTTCAGCCGTGCTGCCCACCTCGCTCCGGTGCCCATGCCGGGGGGAGACGCCGCCACCCGCGAGCCCTGGCGGATGGCTGCGGCGCATCTCGACGCCGCGTACGAGGGGGACGTGCCGCCCGGCTTGACGGTCGTCGGGCGGCAGGGGTCGCGGTGGGACGCCGTCCTGTCTGCGGCGCGTGCGGGGGTGAACGCGCCCCGGACCTCCAGCGCCGGGCGGCTCTTCGACGCGGTCGCCTCCGTGCTCGGGATCCGTGACGTCGTGACCTACGAGGGACAGGCGGCGGTCGAGCTGGAGTGGGCCGCGGACCGCAGCGAGACCGGCCGCTACCCGGTCGTCGTCCGAGCCGGGGTGGTCGACGTCGGTGAGGTGGTGCGGTCCGTCTGCGCAGACCTGCAGCGGGACGTGCCTGTCCCGGTGATCGCCGCGCGGTTCCACAACACGCTTGCCGACGTCGTCCGGGTCGTGTGCTCCGGGCTCCGGGACGAGCAGGCGCTCGACACGGTGGCGCTGTCAGGGGGCGTCTTCCAGAACGCGCTGCTCACCGAGCGCTGTCTCGACGGCCTCGAGGCCGTCGGGTTCACCGTGCTCACGCACCGGCAGGTGCCGCCCAACGACGGCGGAATCAGCCTCGGGCAGGCTGCAGTGGGGAGCGCGCGGCTGCGAGCGCGGACGTAGTCGCGCTCCAGAGGACGTGGTACAGCGTCGTCTGGACCTCCTGCACGCGGTGCACCGAGCCGGACGGCACGGCCAGCAGGTGGTCCAGAGCCGCCAGGTCGGCCATCCGGCCACCGCCGTAGCCGGCCAGGCCCACCGTCACCAGCCCTTGTCGGTGGGCCTGCTCGATCGCGGCCAGGACGTTGGCGGAGCCGCCGCTCGTGGAGAGCGCGATCGCGCTGTCACCCGAGCGCCCGAAAGCGTCCACCTGCCTGGAGAACACGACGTCGAAGCTCACGTCGTTCGACAGTGCTGTCAGCACGGCCACGTCGTTCGTCAGGCCCAGCGCGGGGAGCGCGCCCGCGGGGGGCGGCGGGTCGAGGAACGTGTGGACGACGTCCTGGGCGTCGGTGCTGCTCCCGCCGTTGCCGAAGGCGAGCAGCGTCCCGCCCGCCGAGAAGGACGCCGCCAGCGCGTCGGCGCAGGCAGCGAGCCGGGGCGCCAGGTCCGCACCTACGGCCGCGCGCAGCTCCACGATCTCCTGCACCTTCTGGCGCGCCGAGTCCGTGGCACGCGCCAGCACGTCCGCCCTCGACGTCCCCCCGCCGTAGAGGAACGGGTAGAGGTTCTCGACGCCTGACGTCGCCTGTCCCGCGCTCACGTCCGGCGAGTCGAAGAAGACGTGCACCAGCTCCCAGAGCAGGTGGTACGCGGTCACGTGGCCCTCCTTGACGACGTGCGAGTCCTCGCTGGGGACGACCAGCACGTGGTCCGCCTCCTCGCCGGAGACGATCGCGCCGCCCGTGCCGCCGAGCAGCGCGACCGTCAGCATCCCCGCGGCCCGGGCAGCGCCCAGTCCCTCCCGCACGTTGACGCAGTCGCCGGTGCCCGACAGGCCGAGCGCGATGTCGTCCGGCCGCCCCAGGACCTCGACCTGGTGGGCGTACACGCGGTCGATGCCGTGCACCGAGGCGATGCCCATCAGCGTTGCTGCATCGCTGACCAGCGAGAGCGCTGGCAGAGCGCGCTTCCCGACGATCACCGGATGGACGAACTCCACCGACACGTGCTGAGCATCGGTCGTGCCGGCGCCGTTCCCGAACACCAGCAGGCGGCCGCCGCGGGTGAAGCGGTCGGCCATGTCGCGGCACGCTCGGGCCAGCGCCGCGGACTCGGCAGCCAGAGCTGCGACCGGCGACTCGCGGGCGCGGAAGGCCTCGACGACGTTCCGGGTGAGGGTGTCGCGTGCGGTCGTCATCCGACTCCTCCCGACGGGGCTTGCGACCCTACGCGCGGCACCGCCGCGACGGCGGCTGCACACCTCGTCGACGCCCGATCAAGCAGCAGGACCTCGCAGTCGGCTGCGCCTTGCCCGACGCAAGCGCAGCCCGCAGCGACGTGCGTCGAGTTCCAGGACGACCACGACGACGTGCTGCTGGACCGATCGGTGCTTCGTCGCCAGGCACGCCGGCTACGAGCCGCCCTGTCCGCAGGTGAGCCCGATGTCCGGCCGCCCCACTGCGGGGCCTCGCGAGCATGCTCGGAGCACAGATGCCAGAAGTTCTGGACGTCTCGGTGGTCGGCGCGGACAGGCGCCCGTCGGTCCTTCCAGGAACGCGGCTACGGCGAACGCAGACAGGTCGGAGACCTGTGCGGCGGATGGTCACGTTCGGCAGCCTCCCGTCCGCGGCCGCCGACGGTCGTCCGACTGACCGGCTCGGTCAATGAGCTGAGCCGGTCCATGTCGTGCTGCCCGGCCAGGCCGTCCAGCAGGGACGTCTTGTCCCGCCCACCGATGTAGAGCCTCTCGACCCGTGGGTTGAGCAGGCCGCCGGAGCGCCGTACCTCCAACGTGCCCTGGTGGGTCTTGCGTCCACGATCCACACGCCGGTGGGCGGTCACGACCAGATGGTCGATGGTGGCCCGTGAGGGGCGCCCGTCCGGCCGCAGCTTGCGCCGGTCGTGGAGCGCGATGAGATGCTCGCCTGCAAGCTCGTCGATCTTCGCGGCCACTGCTCGTTCGCCCTGAGCTCCTTGAGCCCAGCGTCGACGTCGACGTCGGCTCGTTCGTCAGCGCGAGCACGAGCCCACCGAGGCGGGGATGGCGGGAGCGGACGGCTGCTTCGCCGCGCTGGCTGCGCTTGTCGTACTCCCGTTGTGCGGAGCCACCGGCGACGGGCGTCGGTCCTGCTGGTTTCGGGGAGTCGGTGGGCGTGGAGTCGGCGGTCGTTGTGCAGGGGAGACAGCGGACCGTCTTGGCCGCGGCATCCCACGCTGCCTTCGTGCCGGCTGGGAGCTCAACGGCGCATTGGACGCAGGTGTCGGCTCTACGCAGGGCGAGGACCTTCACAACGTCAGTATCGGCGCCGCGGGCTCGCCGCGGCGCGCATCGGCCGGCAGGTCTGGGAGGGTTGACCGTGCCGACGAACGACGCCGATGTGGCACGTATGTGGCACGAGACCGCGAATGACACCGCTGGAGGCATGACCCAGCAGGAGGCGCACCCCCGCTGACCTGCGACGATGCACCATAAGGGGCGGTAGCTCAGCTGGTTAGAGCAGGGGACTCATAATCCCTCGGTCGTGGGTTCGAGCCCCACCCGCCCCACGACGTCACGCAGGTCACAGGCCTGTAGGTGATCTTCGACCGAGCGATTCTCGGCCCCTGTCAAGATCATGCCCACCGACACGCTCAGAGCCTGCTGCTGCCGCCGCAAGGCCGGTGACACGGTCGCCGCAGCCGAGGCGGTCCAGCGACGCATCGGCGAGCAGCTCGCCGTCGCGCACGACTCCGCCCGCCTGCAGCGCCGCGTTCGCCGACTCGTCCCGTGCCTGCGGGAGGCGGCCACCGGCTGCGGGCGGGCGCGCCGGCACCGACGGCTCTGTAACGCGCAGCGGCCCCGGCGCACCCACTTGCGAGCAGGCGGAGGTGCCGCCCGCGAAGGAGCGTCATGAGCAGCCAGTCCGATCAGCAGGTCTTCGACGTCGTCGTGATCGGCGCGGGACCGGTCGGGGAGAACGCCGCAGACCTCGCGGCGTGCGGCGGCCTGAGCGTTGCCGTGGTCGAGTCCGAGCTCGTCGGCGGCGAGTGCTCCTACTGGGCCTGCATGCCCAGCAAGGCGCTGCTGCGCAGCGGCCAGGCGCTGCGCGCCGCCCTGGCCGTGCCGGG
>JBKJQM010000198.1:0-5766 GCA_046594005.1 Mycobacteriales bacterium | reverse complement strand
GGCTGAGGGTGCGTCGGGGGGTGCTGCGGGCTGCGGGAGGCCATGGCGCGCAGGTTACGCCTGCGGGTCGGTCGCATCACGTACGGCGGGTCCCCGCCCGAAGGGTCCTGCGCCCTGGGAACCTCGCCGCATGACGACGACCGAGCACCCCACGACCAGCCGTCTCGACCGCTACTTCTCGATCAGCGCACGGGGGTCCAGCGTGCGGCAGGAGGTGCGCGGCGGCGCCGCCACCTTCTTCACGATGGCCTACATCGTCGTCCTGAACCCGCTCATCATCGGCACCGTCCCGGACGTCGACGGGCAGACCCTCGGGATCGAGAAGGTCGCCGCCGTCACGGCTCTCGTGGCCGCGGTCATGACCATCCTCATGGGCGTCATCGGCAAGTACCCCTTCGCGATCGCGACCGGTCTCGGGCTGAACGCGTTCGTGACGTTCTCGATCGCCTCCCAGATGAGCTGGGAGGACGCCATGGGCCTGGTCGTGCTCGAGGGCCTCGTCATCGCGCTGCTGGTCGTCGTCGGCCTGCGCAGCGCGATCTTCAACGCGATCCCGTTGCAGCTGAAGACGGCGATCAGCGTGGGCATCGGCCTGTTCATCGCCCTCATCGGCCTCGTCGACGCAGGGTTCGTGCGGCGTACCGACGTGGGTCCGGTGCCGGTGCAGCTCGGTTCGGGTGGCGAGCTGAACGGCTGGCCCACCGTCGTGTTCGTCATCGGCCTGCTGCTGACGGCCGTCCTCGTCGCACGGCACACCCGCGGCGCGATCCTCATCGGCATCGTCGTCACCACCGTGATCGCCATCGTCGTCGAGGCGGTGTTCGACATCGGCCCGTCGTTCATCTCCCCCGAGAAGTCCAACCCGAAGGGCTGGTCCCTCAACGTGCCGTCCTTCCCGGACAAGGTCTTCGACGTGCCCGACCTCTCGCTGGTCGGCCACTTCTCGCTGTTCGGGGGCTTCGCCAGGGTCGGCGTCGTGGCGGCGGTGCTGCTGGTCTTCACGCTGATGCTGGCCGACTTCTTCGACACGATGGGCACCGTCGTCGGCGTCGGTCAGGAGGCGGACCTGCTCGACGAGGAGGGCCGCCTGCCGGGCGTCGACCGGGTGCTGCTCGTCGACTCGTTCGCCGCCGTCGCGGGTGGTGCGGCTTCTGCCTCGTCCGCGACGACCTACATCGAGTCCGCGGCCGGTGTCGGTGACGGCGCGCGCACCGGTCTTGCCAGCGTCGTGACCGGGGTGCTGTTCCTGGGCGCGCTGCTGGTGACCCCGCTGGTCACGATCGTGCCCTTCGAAGCCGCCTCGCCGGCGCTGGTCATCGTCGGGTTCCTGCTGCTCACCCAGATCCGCAACATCGACTTCGACGACTACGCGATCGCGATCCCCGCGTTCCTCACCATCGTGCTGATGCCGTTCACCTACTCGATCACCAACGGCATCGGGGCCGGCTTCGTGTCGTACGCCGTCCTGAAGGCGACGCAGGGCAAGGCCCGTGACGTCAGTCCGCTGCTCTGGGTCATCGCGGCGCTGTTCGTCGTCTACTTCGCGATCAACCCCATCGAGAACGCACTGGTCGGGTAGCGCACCGCTTCCCGCGGCGGATGGTCGCGCGCGCCGCTGGAGACCCCTCCAGCGACCGCACGCCGCGGGAGGCGCGGGGGACTGGGCTCCCGGGAACAGTTAGCAGTGCGAACGACTTGCACGAGGTGATGCCCACGCGAAGCGACACCGCCCTGTCCAGCGGGCTGCGCCTTGCCGTCATGCGGCTGGCCCGCCGGATGCGGGCGGAGCGCGCGGACACCTCGCTCACGCTGTCGCAGCTGGCGACCCTGGCCACGCTCGAGCGGCACGGCCCGCTGACGCCCCGCGAGGCCGCCGCGGCCGAGCGCGTGCAGCCGCCCTCGATGACGCGGCTGCTGTCGTCCCTCGAGGCGGAGGGGCTGGTGCTGCGTACGGACCACCCCACCGACGGCCGTCAGGTGCTGCTCACAGCGAGCCCGGCGGGCGTGGCGCTGCTGCGCGAAGACCGTCGTCGACGGGACGCCTGGCTGTCGCAGCGCCTGCGCGAGCTCGAGCCCGACGACCGGGACGTCCTGCGTCGCGCCAGCGAGCTGCTCGACCGGCTGGCGTCGTCGTGAGCGCCACCTTCCGGTCCCTGAAGAACCGCAACTACCGGCTTTTCGCCGCCGGTCAGGTCGTCTCGCTGTCCGGCACGTGGGGGCAGCGCGTCGCGCAGGACTGGCTCGTCCTCGAGCTCTCCGGCGACTCCGGTGTCGCCCTCGGCATCACGACGGCACTGCAGTTCCTGCCGATGGTGCTGTTCGGGCTGTACGGCGGGGTGCTCGCGGACCGCTACGACAAGCGGCGCCTGCTGCTGATGGCGCAGGCCGCGATGGCCCTCCTGGCGCTGCTCCTCGCGGCGCTCGACCTGTCCGGTGCCGTCCAGCTCTGGCACGTCTACGCGCTCGCGTTCGGCCTGGGTGTCGCATCGGTGATCGACACCCCGGTGCGGCAGGCCTTCGTCTCGGAGATGGTCGGACCGGAGGACCTGACGAACGCCGTCAGCCTCAACAGCGCCACCTTCAACTCGGCCCGCATCGTCGGCCCGGCCGTCGCCGGCATCGCCATCGCCGCCGTCGGCACGGGCTGGGTCTTCGCGGCCAACGCCGTCACCTACCTGGCCGTGCTGGCGGGACTGCGGGCGATGCGGACCTCGGAGCTGTTCCCCGTCAAGCGGGTGGAGCGCGCCAAGGGCCAGCTGAAGGAGGGCCTGGTCTACGTGCGGTCCCGGCCCGATCTGCTCGTGCCGATGGTGCTCGTCTTCATGGTCGGCACCTTCGGGCTCAACTTCCAGATCACCCTCGCCCTGGTGGTGAAGGAGGTCTTCCAGCGCGACGCCGGTGCGTACGGCCTGCTCTCGGCGTTCCTCGCCGTCGGCTCGCTGCTCGGCGCACTGGCCAGCGCCCGCCGCAACGGCCCGCCCCGCCAGCGGACGCTGTTCGCCGCGGTGCTGGCGTTCGGCGTCCTCGAGATGGCGGTGGGCTTCGCCCCGACGTACGAGCTCATGGCCCTGCTGCTCGTGCCCACCGGTGTGGCTGTGCTGACCTTCACGACGACCGCCAACGCGATCGTCCAGCTCGGCAGCGCCCCGCACGTGCGGGGTCGCGTGATGGCCCTCTACATCCTGGTGTTCCTCGGCGGCACGCCCGTCGGCGCGCCGCTGATCGGCGCCCTGGCCGAGGCGTTCGGGCCGCGGAGCAGCATCGTCGTCGGCGGCCTGATCACCGCGCTGTCCGGCCTGACCGCGGCCGTCGTCATGACCCGCGTCCGGTCGCTGCGGCTGGAGCCGCACCTGGTGCGCCGGCACCCGCACGTGCACGTCCACCAGCTCGGGCTCGACGCGCGACGCTAGCGGTCGGTGCGCCGACGCAGCGCGGGCACGAACCACAGCCCGGCGGTACCGGACGCGAAGCCGACCCCGATGACCAGCGCGAGCGGACGGCTCAGCAGCACGTCGAGGACGAGCAGCAGCACGGCTCCGAGGGTGAGCAGGAGCAGGACCAGCCCGGTCATCGCCAGGCGGTTGGCGTGCGCGACGATGCCGGGCTTCTGGCCCTGCGCGAACAGGACCCGGTGGTAGGCCACGGGACCGACGAGCACCACCGTGGTCGTGGCGGACAGCAGCAGGGCCACGACGTAGACGCCGCGCTGGAAGGCGTCGACCTCGTCGAAGCGCGCGGAGAAGGGCACGGTCAGCAGCACCGAGAACAGGATGGCCACGCCGGTCTGCGTCACCCGCAGCTCGCTGAGCAGCTCGTCCCAGTTGCGGTCCGCGCGCTCATCCTGCGTCTCGTTCCTGCGCTGCGCGTCCATGCGTCCTCTCTACCCTGCACCGGTGAGGCTCTTCGTCGCGGTCCGGCCCTCCGAGCAGGCGCTCGCCCACCTGCGGGCGGTCTTCCGGGGCGGGGCGTACGCACCGGGGCGGTGGCACGTGACGCTGGGGTTCCTGGCCGGCCCGCTCAGCCCCGGTTGACGGTCTCGTTCAGCACGATCTCGTCGTACGTCATGTCGCGCACCACGACGTCCGGCGGTCGCCAGCCGGCGTCCATGAGGTGCCGGTACAGGGCCGTCCGTGCCTGCATCACGCCTTCGGCAGCCGCGAGGCTGCGGTCCTGCAGGTCAGCGTCGAGAGCGCCACCGCGGATGCGCTGCTCGAGCCCGTCCCGCTTGATGATCGCGGCGTGGAGGGCCCAGAAACGACTCAGGAGTGCGACGTCGCGATCTGGGGCCATGCCGGGATGATCGGCCGGTCGCCCGCTGCGTACAACCCCCCGAAGCGGAGGTCAGCGCCTGCGTCGCCGACGGGCGAAGCGCCCGAGGGAACCCGGCCGGAGCGCGGAGCTCAGGCAGAGCACCACGAAGAGCAGGACCAGTGCCGTGGTGCCGAGCAGCGCGGCCTGGACGTACCACCGCTTGCCGCCGAGGTGCGTGACGATCGGGACGACGAACGCCAGCAGGAACAGGGCCAACGTGCCGTTGAGGACGCGCGGGACCCAGGCCTGGGGCAGCGGCTCGGCCATCGGGGTCGGGTTCAGGACAGGTGCTCGACGACGTGGTCGACGCAGGCGGTGAGCGCCTCGACGTCGGACGGGTCGATCGCCGGGAACATCGCGATGCGCAGCTGATTGCGGCCGAGCTTGCGGTAGGGCTCGGTGTCGACGACGCCGTTGGCGCGCAGCACCTCCGCTACCCGACTCGCGTCCACATCGTCTGAGAAGTCGATGGTCCCGATGACCTGTGAGCGCATCGCCGGGTCCTGCACGAAAGGCGTGGCGATCGGGGACTTCTCGGCCCAGCCGTACAGGACGTCGCTCGACTCACGGGTCCGGGAGACGGCCCACTCGAGCCCGCCTTGAGCGTTCATCCAGTCGACCTGCTCGGCCATCAGGAAGATGGTCGCGAGCGCCGGGGTGTTGTAGGTCTGGTCGAGCCGGGAGTTGTCCACGGCGATCGACAGGTCGTACGACGCCGGTACCCAGCGGCCCGACGCCTTGACTGCGGCGACGCGCTCGAGCGCGGCGGGGGACATCAGGGCAAGCCATAGGCCGCCGTCGGAGGCGAAGCTCTTCTGCGGCGAGAAGTAGTAGACGTCGAACTGCGAGGAGTCCACCGGGAGGCCGCCGGCGCCGCTGGTCGCGTCGACCGCAACCAGCGCGCCCTCGTCGGCGCCCTCGACTCGCGCGATCGGCATCATCACGCCGGTCGAGGTCTCGTTGTGCGTCAGTGCGTAGAGGTCGATGCCGGCCTCGGCGACGGGCAGCGGGTGCGTGCCCGGGTCGCTCTGAATGACCGACGGGTCCTCCAGGAAAGGCGCCGCCTTCGCCGCCGCGGCGAACTTGGAGCTGAACTCCCCGAAGTGCAGGTGCTGCGACCTGGCCGTGATCAGGCCGAAGGTCGCGATGTCCCAGAACTCCGTCGCGCCGCCGTTGCCGAGCACGACCTCGTAGCCGTCCGGCAGCGAGAACAGCTCGCGCAGGCCGGTACGCAGCCGGCCGACCTGGTCGCGGACGGGTGCCTGGCGGTGCGAGGTGCCGAGGTACGACCGGCCCGTGGCGACGAGCGCCTCGAGCTGGGCCGGCCGCACCTTGGACGGACCCGCGCCGAAGCGGCCGTCCTTCGGCAGGAGGTCCTGGGGGATCTGCAGGCTCACTAGACCTGGTTCCCCGCCGGCAGCGCGTCGCTCTGCACGTCCGACCCGGGAGGAGGCG
>JBKJQM010000179.1:0-7256 GCA_046594005.1 Mycobacteriales bacterium | reverse complement strand
CTCGGGTCGCCAGGTCCGGACGACGACGTCCTGCCGCCGGGCCGTCGCCCGCCAGTCGATCGACCGGACGTCGTCGCCCTCGACGTAGTCCCGCAGCGTGTCGAACTCCGTGCCCTGTCCGCGCTGCCGCACCGCGACGGCGCCGTCGAGCTGGCGCAGCCGGGCGAGGCGCTCCGGCAGGTGCTTGCGCGAGGTGAACGGCGGCTGCACCCGTACCCGCCAGGGGAGCTCGTGCCGGCCCTGGCGGGCGGCGACGCCGAGTGGGCCGAGGGAGCGCACCGTCACGCGGTCAGGAGTCCGGTCGCCGCGGCGGGTCGGGCGCAGCACGGTCGTGAGCACCCGACGTTGACCGGCGGGCACGTCCAGCGGGTGGGTGCGCGGACCGGCGCCGGCGGACGGCACCCACGCGTCGCGCAGCACGCCCCTCAGCGGCCGCGGTCCGGGGTTGCTGACCGACAGCGCGACCTCGACCTGCTCGCCGAGCCGGCAGGTCGTCGCGCCGTCACGGGACAGCCGCAGCGACGAGATCGGCGCCGCGCGCAGGACGTCGTACGCGACGACGGCGACCAGGACGAGCGCCACGGCGACGACCGTCCACCGCGACGGCAGGAGCAGCACCGGCAGCACGCCGAGCAGCGCGAGCAGCGCCGCCCGTCCGGTCAGGGCCACGAGCAGCGTCCCCGGACCGCGGTGCGCGACGAGGTGGGGTGCATCTAGCGGGGGACGGGCACCGAGGCGAGGACGCCGTCCAGCACGCCGTCGCCGGTGACGCCCTCGAGCTCGGCCTCGGGGCGCACGCTGACGCGGTGGCGCAGGGTCGGGCGGGCGAGCGCCTTGACGTCGTCCGGCGTGAGGTAGTCGCGGCCGGACAGCCAGGCCCAGGCCTTGGCGGTCTGCAGCAGCGCAGTGGCACCACGGGGCGAGACCCCCAGCGACAGCGAGGGACTCGTTCGGGTCGCCCGGCACAGGTCGACGACGTAGCCGAGCACCTCCGGTGCCACCTGCACCTGCTGCACCGCCGCGCGGCCGGCGGCGAGGTCGGCGGCCGTGGCGACCGGCCGCAGCGCGCTGAGGTCACGCGGGTCGAAGCCGCCGTCGTGCGCAGCCAGGACCAGGACCTCGTCCTCGCGGGACGGCAGCCCGACCGTGAGCTTGAGCAGGAAGCGGTCCAGCTGCGCCTCGGGCAGCGGGTAGGTGCCCTCGTACTCGACGGGGTTCTGGGTCGCGCACACGACGAACGGGTCCGGCAGCATCCGCGGCAGCCCGTCGACCGTAACCTGCCGCTCCTCCATCGCCTCGAGGAGCGAGGCCTGCGTCTTCGGCGGCGTCCGGTTGATCTCGTCCGCCAGCAGCAGGTTCGTGAAGACCGGGCCCGCGCGGAAGGAGAACGCCGACGAGCGGTTGTCGTAGACGAGCGAGCCGGTGATGTCGCCGGGCATCAGGTCGGGGGTGAACTGCACCCGCTTGGTGTCGAGGGTCAGCGATGCGGCGACCGCCCGGACGAGCAGCGTCTTGGCGACGCCCGGCACGCCCTCCAGAAGCACGTGGCCGCGGCACAGCAGCGCGATGACCAGGCCGGTGACCGTGGCGTCCTGGCCGATGACGGCCTTGCCGACCTCCTGGCGCAGGGCGACCAGGGACTCCCGGGCGCTGTCCGCGTCGGCGGCCTTGCGCGGTGCACGTGAACGGGTCGACGGGGCCTTCGCGGGGGCGGCGGCGGTACGGCGGCGGGCAGGTCCTGCGGGTGCCGTCACGGGCCGGCCACCTCCGAGGTCAGGGTCGTCTCCAGCGTGCGCAGGTCGCTTGCCAGCCGCACGAGCGCGGCGTCGTCCGCCGGTGGCCCACCGTACAGAAGGGCGTCCACGACGGCGGGCTCGGAGCCGGTGCGCTCGGCGACGAGCTGGACGACGGCGGGCCGTTCCGCGCCGACGGGCACACCCACCCGGCGCGACACCCGGTCCCGCGTCCCTGACCGCAGCGCCTCGGCCGCGGAGCCGCGGGCGCCGGCGGCGCGGTACAGCCGGCTGCGTCCCTCGACCGCCTCCGCTGCGCGCACCACGACGGGCAGGGGCTCCTCGACGACCCGACCGAGCCGGCGCGCGCGCCACAGCGCGAGGACGCCCACGGCGATGAGCAGCTGCAGGGCGCCGAGCCCGAGGCCGTTCGGCAGCAGCTCGCGCAGGGTCGGTGCGTCGCCCTCGGGGACCGGACGGCCGGGGCGCGGGACGAGCCACAGCACCGGCCCCTGCTGGCGGCTCAGCAGCCCGAGGGCGAGGGCTGCGTTCCCGCGGTCGGCGAGCCGGTCGTTGGTGAGGAGCGCGCCATCGCCGAGCAGGGTGGCGCGGCGGCTGCCGAGGTCGAGGAGCGTCGCGTCACCACCGGAGGCGTAGCAACCGGTCGCCCTCGTGCTCCCTGTGCCGCGGTAGGTGGGGCCGCCGAGGTCGACATCGCCTGCTGTCACGGCGATGTCGAGGTCGCACGCGGGCCGGCGCTGTTCCAGCGCGACGTCGCCGCGTGCCCGCGCCGGGACGTCGAGCAGCTCGAGCACGTCGTCGCCGGCACCGACCACGACCAGGCTGGCGCGCAGCCGGCTGAGCCGCTTGAGCTCCGACGGCGCGAGCGCCTCGGGCACCGGCACGACGAGCAGCGCCTCCCGCGCGTCCGCGGCCTCGACCGCGTCCACCGTGTCGAGCCGACGCACCTCGACGCCCTTGCCGCGCAGCAGCTCGGCCACGGCCCGTGCGCCGTGGGGGGAGTACGCGTCCGGGTCCAGCCGCCCGCCGGGACCGGTCGCGCCCAGGACGCCGAGGACGGTCCCCACGACGACCAGCGCCAGCAGCAGGAGCAGCGGGCCGCGGGCCGCCCGCGCGGTGGAGCGCAGCGTCGGACCGGTGGCGGTCGTCGCGGGCCGCTCGTCGAGCGCCGTCACGGGACTGCGAGCCGGCTGGTCGAGACCCGGTCGTCGACCGCCACCACGACGGCGTACGACGAGGCGTCCGCGGTGCGCCCGCCGTACCAGACCTCGTCGAACGTCCTTGCCGCCGCGCGCAGGTCGTCGGCGACCGCGGGCAGGGCGGCGCCGCCGTCCCGGGCGATCTCGCCGGCTGTCCGCCCGGGGCGCGGGTCCAGGGCGCCTCGTGCCTCGAGCTCGCGCACGACGGCGCGCAGCCGCTCGCGGACCGCGTCGGCGAACCGTCCCTCGGCCTGCGCCTGCTCCGCCAGCGCGCGGTGCTCGGCGGCCGTCAGGGCGCGCGATCCGTCGAACAGCGGCGGCGCCGACGCCGTCCGCGCGAGCGGTCCGACCCGCGACAGCACGACCGCCACCAGCAGCCCGACGATCGCGAGAAGCGCTATCAGTCCGAGGGTTCCGCCAGGTGCGGCGCCGGCGGCGCGGTCCAGCAGCGCGCCGATCTCGCGCAGCAGCCGGCCCAGCAGGCGCACCGCGAGCGGTGGTCGCGCGTCGGCGTACTCCGGTCGGCGCAGCTCCTCGCGGGCAGCGTCCTGCGCGGCCTGTCGGGTCAGGTCGTCGAGCAGGCTCACGTCGCGGGCTGCGCCGCCGCGGCTGCCAGGGAGACGTCGAGGCCCTCGGCGCGGATGCGGCGGTCGACGTACAGCAGCGCCCCGACGCCCGTCGTGAACGGCGAGACGAGAGTGGAGGCGATCGCTCCGCCGAGGGCGGTGGCGATCAGCGAGCGCAGGCTCAGGACGTCGGTGTCGGGGTCGACGAGGCCGCCGACGGAGCCGGCGCCGAGCACCTGGAACGGTGCGGAGACGACCAGCGAGACGAAGGCGCCGATCATCGCGGTGAGGGCGAGGATGCCGAACACCCGCCACCAGTCGCCCTTCACGAGCACGCCCGACCTGCGCAGCGAGGCCCGGATGCCGGTGCGCTCGAGGACGAGCGCGCAGGGTGCGAGGGCCAGCCGCACGTAGGCGTAGACGCCCGCGGCCAGCGCCGCCAGGACGAGCGGGACACCGACGACCGCGCCGATCCCGCCGACCGCGGCGATGATCCCGACGCCCACGCCGGCCCCGACCAGGACGACCGCTCCGACGATGGCGCCGACGAGAAGGGACAGCAGGACAAGCTTCAGCAGCACCGGCTTCACCTGCGCGACGGTCTCGCGGAAGGTGATCGGCTGACCGAGCACGGCCTTGCCGACGACAGCGGTGATCGCCCCGGTGAGGACCGCGCTGGACAGCAGCGCCAGCACGCCGGTGAGCAGGCCACCTGCTGCTGCGCCGCCGATCGCGTCCTCGAGGGCCTGCCGGTTGCCGGACTGCAGGGCCGTCGAGTCGACGGCGAGGAACGGCCGGAAAGCGGTGACCTGCAGCAGGATCTGGGCCAGCGTCGAGACGATCGAGACGAGCGCGGCGAGCCCGAGCGACGGCCGTGGGTAGCGCCGGATGATGGCGACCGCGCCGTCCAGGACCTCGCCGAGCCCGAGCGGGCGCAGCGGCACGACACCGGGCTTCACCTCGGGACGCGGCGGGGCGTACGGCGAGGCGCCCCAGCCGGGCGAGGAGCCGCCCCAGGCCGGCCCCGAGGCCGGGGGCGGACCCGACGGGGGAGGAGGACCCGACGGAGGCAGCGGCGCGGACGGCTCGGCCGGTCCAGGAGGCGGCGGGGTCGGCGCGCCCCATCCGTCCGGTGCTGTCCAGCCGGTCATCGGTCCCCGTCCTGCGTGCGGGCCCGGCGGTCGCCGGGCCTGCTCCATGCTTCCACGAGAGCGCCGGCCGGACCGCCTCGACGTCCGGCTCGGCGACCGGCTGCCGGGTGCTCTAGGTGCGACCATGGACCCGGACCCGGGAGCGGAGGCACGGATGCGCGGCAAGGTGCTCGTCGTCGACGACGACCCGGCGCTGGCCGAGATGCTCGGCATCGTGCTGCGCCAGGAGGGTCTCGACCCGGCGTTCGTCGCGGACGGCGACGCCGCGCTCGGCGCGTTCCGCCGCGAGAAGCCCGACCTGGTGCTGCTGGACCTGATGCTGCCGGGCACCGACGGCATCGAGGTGTGCCGGCAGATCCGCGCCGAGAGCGGCGTGCCGATCGTGATGCTCACCGCGCGCGGCGACACCCTCGACGTGGTGCTGGGGCTCGAGAGCGGCGCCGACGACTACGTCGTCAAGCCGTTCAAGCCCAAGGAGCTCGTGGCGCGGCTGCGCGCGCGGCTGCGGACGCGCGACGACGAGGAGCCGGAGACGCTGACCATCGGCCCGCCCGACGACCTCGTGCAGATCGACGTGCCCGGCCACAAGGTCGTGCGTGGCGAGGAGCAGGTGCAGCTGACACCGCTCGAGTTCGACCTGCTGGTGGCCCTGGCGCGCAAGCCCAACACCGTCTTCACCCGCGAGGTGCTGCTCGAGCAGGTGTGGCACTACCGGCACGCGGCCGACACCCGGCTGGTCAACGTCCACGTGCAGCGGCTGCGTGCGAAGGTCGAGCGGGACCCCGAGCGGCCGCAGGTCGTCGTGACCGTGCGGGGGGTCGGCTACAAGGCAGGCCCGGCCTGACGACCGACCTGCCCGCAGGACCGGTCGCCGTCTCGCCGCCGGCCGAGCCGGCGCGCCCGCGACCGACTCCGGTCTCGCTCGACCCGCCCTGGCAGCGGGCGCTGCGGGCCGGTGCCTCCCCCGTGCGGACCGGAACCCGTCGGGCTGCTGTGCGCTGGCGCAGCTCGCTGCAGACGCGCGTCGTGGTCAGCACCCTCGTCATCTCCAGCGTCGTCGTCGCGCTGTTCGTGTCGCTGCTGCTCGGATCCGTCGGTCGAGGTCTGGTCGACGCCAAGACCCGCGCCTCACTTGCCGAGGCGCGCTCGGGGGTGCTGTCGATCGAGAGCGACCCGCGCCTCCTGCAGGAGCTGCCTGACGACCAGCAGGTCGCCCAGCTGCTCGACGTCTTCGAGGGGCTGTCGCAGCGCGGCGCGGGCAGCGACTACCGCGTCCTGCTCGTCCCCTCGCGCGGCGGCGGAGCCGCCTTCTCCTCGGGTGTCATCGGCACCGACGACGTCCCGAGGTCCCTGGTCGCCCAGCTCGACGAGCGGCCGACGACGTCGTACGTCTTCGCGGACGTGCCCGGGCCGGACGGCGTCGAGAAGGGCCTGGTCGTCGGCTCTCCGGTGCGCGTTCCCGACCTCGGCGACTACCGGCTGTTCCACGTCTTCCCCCTGACGGCGGAGCGGGAGACGCTCGGCCTCGTCCGACGCACGGCGGCCGTGGCCGGCTCGCTGCTCGTCGTGCTGCTGGCGCTGCTCACCGGCCTGGTCGCGCGGCAGGTCGTCGCCCCGGTGCGCGCCGCAGCCCGTACGGCCGCCCGACTCGCCAACGGCCTGCTCGACGAGCGGCTCCAGGTCCGGGGTGAGGACGAGATCGCCCGGCTGGGAACCAGCTTCAACTCCATGGCCGAGGCGCTGCAGAGCCAGATCCGCCAGCTGGAGGCGCTCTCGCGCGTGCAGCGGCGGTTCGTCTCGGACGTCTCGCACGAGCTGCGGACGCCGCTGACGACGGTGCGGATGGCGGCCGACCTCCTGTACGACAGCCGCGAGGACTTCTCCGGTGGGGCGGCGCGGTCCGCCGAGCTGCTGCAGGCCGAGCTCGACCGCTTCGAGTCGCTCCTGGCGGACCTGCTCGAGATCAGCCGGCACGACGCCGGCGCCGCCGACCTCGACGTGTCGCCCACCGACCTGGGGGGTCTGGTGCGCCGGGCGGTCACGTCCGCGGCACCGCTGGCGGAGCGCCGCGGGAGCTTCGTCGACGTGCGGCTGCCGAGGGTGCCGGTGATCGCCGACGTCGAGTCGGTGCGCGTCGAGCGGGTCATGCGCAACCTGCTGGTCAACGCCATCGAGCACGGCGAGGGCCTGCCGATCGAGGTGACGGTGACCGCCGACGCCGACGAGGCGGTAGTGACGGTGCGGGACCACGGCGTCGGCCTGCAGCCGGGACAGGCCGGCATGGTGTTCACCCGCTTCTGGCGCGGCGACCCCTCGCGCGCCCGCACGACCGGCGGCACCGGCCTGGGTCTCGCGATCGCGCTGGAGGACGTGCGCCTGCACGGCGGGTGGCTGCAGGCCGCCGGCACCCCCGGGGTCGGCTCGGTCTTCCGGATGACGCTGCCGCGGGTCGCCGGCCGTACGCCTGCCGACTCGCCCCTGCTGCCGCCCCTGGCGGGTTCGTGAGGACGGGCGGGCCTGTGAGGGCGGGCGGGCTCGTGCGGCGGGACCTGGTCGCGGTCGGTCTGGTGGCCTGCCTGGTCGCAG
>JBKJQM010000067.1:0-4474 GCA_046594005.1 Mycobacteriales bacterium | reverse complement strand
GCTCGCCGAGCGCAAGGGCAGCCGCCTCGACGTGAGCGTCCCGTCCTGGCCGGTCGTCGCGGAGGTCGAGGCGGTGCGCGTCGAGCGGGTGCTGCGCAACCTCGTGGTCAACGCGGTCGAGCACGGCGAGGGCCGCGCGGTCGAGGTGCGGCTGACCGCCTCGCCGGACGCCGTCGCGGTCACGGTGCGGGACCGCGGGGTCGGCCTGCAGCCCGGTCATGCTGGCATGGTCTTCACCCGCTTCTGGCGCGGTGACCCGTCGCGGGCCCGCACCACCGGCGGCACCGGTCTCGGACTGGCCATCGCGCTCGAGGACGTGCGCCTGCACGGCGGCTGGCTGCAGGCCTCCGGTGCGCCGGGCAAGGGCGCTGTCTTCCGGATGACGCTGCCCCGCGCGGCGGGCCGTTCGATCCCGAACACCCCGCTGGAGCCGCCGACGTGAAGCGCCTGCTCGCGGTCCTCGCGCTCCTGTCCGTCACGGCCTGCGGCGGCCTGCCGCTGCCGGAGGGCGTCCGCGGCGCACGCGGGGTCGGTGCCGGTCAGGTGGACACCGGCGGCGGCATCGTGGTCGTCCCGCCCGGCCCGCAGCCCGGCAGCACCGCGCTCCAGCTCGTGCAGGACTACCTGTTCGCGCTGTCCGTCAGCCCCGAGGGCGGGCACGCCGTGGCCCGCGAGTTCCTGGCGCCGGGGGTGGCCTGCTGCACCAGCACCGAGGCCGTCGTCTACTCGCTGCCCACGCTCACCATCAACGTGGTCAACGGCGACGCCACTGCCTTGCGGGTGAAGTTCGAGTCGCTCGCCCGGATCGACGCGGATGGTGCCTACCACCTGGAGGCCGAGGACGCGGGTGCGACGTTCCGCGTCGTCCGCGTCGGCAAGGACCTGCGGCTGTCGGAGGTCCCGACGGCGCTCTGGCTGCGCTCCACCGACGTCGCCCGCACCTTCACGCCGTACGACGTCCACTTCCTGGCGCGCACCAGCGGCGGCGGCACCGGCGCACGGCTCGTCCCGGACCGCGTGTTCCTGCCCTCGACCGCCGAGCCGGGTCAGGCGCTCGTGGACGCCCTGCTCCGCGGGCCGACCTCCGACCTCGAGCCTGCGGTGGACAGTGCCGCTCCGGTCGGGACCACGGCGCGGGTGCGGGCGGACGGCGGGCTCGCGGTGGTCGACCTGTCGCCGCAGGTGCTGTCCCTCGAGACCCGGGCCCGTCAGCGGCTGTCCGCGCAGCTGGTCTGGACCCTCGTGCCGGCGTTCACCGGTGTGCGGCTGACCGTCGGCGGGCGGCCGTTCGAGGTCGACGGCGCCGGCGCCGTCGCCGGCGCGGTGCAGGACCGCGGCGACTGGACCGAGTTCGACCCGGCCGGCGTCGCGGCCAACGCCCCGCTGATGTTCCTCGACGCCCGACGCGTCCGCAGCCTCGACCGCGAGCTGCCCGACAGCGCCGTCACCGACGGACGCCTGGCGGTGGACGCCGCCGCCTCGTCACCGACCAGCGGGCAGCTCGGCCTCCGGACCCGGCTCGCGTCCGGTCTCGACGAGGTCCGCACCGGCCCGCTGGGCGGTCCGTTCGGCGACCCGGTCCTCGCGCGCCGCGGCCTCACCGCTCTGTCCTGGGGGCCGGGAGAGCAGGGGCTGTGGGTCCTGGAGCCCGGCCGGCGGGCGGTCGTCTGGCGCATCCCCGGGCCGGACGCGGACGACCGCACCCCCCAGGCGGTGCCCTACGAGCAGCCGCGGGGCACCGGTCCGCTCACGGCGCTGAAGGTCTCGCGCGACGGCTCCCGCATCGCGATGGTGTTCGGCGGGCGGCTGCACGTCGGAGTCGTGGTGCCGACACCCGAGGGCGTCCGCATCGCGACGATCGCCCGCATCTCCTCGGAGCTCGTCGGGGTCATCGACGTCGCCTGGCAGAGCGGGACCTCGCTGGTCGTGCTCGGGTCCTTCGAGTCGGCGGAGCAGCCCTTCCCGGCATCGGTGGCGGTCGACGGCTCGTCCTTCTCGGTCGTCCAGCGCCCGCTCGTCGGTGCGGTCGCCGTCGAGATCGCCGCCGCTCCGCGCCGGCCGATCGTGGTGGCGGCGGACGCGGACGGGCGGCGCCAGCTGTTCCGCGACAACGGCACGCTGTTCCGCCTCGCGCAGTCGCGGGGGAGCGCGCCCTTCTACCCGGGCTGACCCACAGCCTCCGGCGCGGGCGGGACAGCGGCGGCCCGCGCGGCGCACGGTGGCCAGGTGCTCCTCGACCTGGTCGACCTCGTCCTGCCGCGGGCCTGCGCGGGCTGCGACCTCCCGGGCCGCACGCTGTGCCGGAGCTGCGCCCGCTCCCTGCACGGACCGGCGTTCGGCCACCTGCCGACGCCCGCACCACCCGGACTGCCTGCGCTGACGGCGGTCTCGTCGTACGACGGGGTGGTCCGGGCCTTGCTGCTCGCCCACAAGGAGGAGGGCCGCACCGGACTCGCTGGCCCCCTGGGCCGCGCCCTCGCCGCGGCGGCGGCCCCGCACGGCCCGGCGGTCCTGGTGCCGGTCCCCTCGGCGCGGGAGGCCGTCCGGCGGCGCGGCTTCGACCACGGTCGCCGCATCACCGCGGTGGCCGCGCGCCGGCTCGGCGCCCGGTGGTCGCCGCTGCTCGTCCCGTCCCGGGCCCTCGCCGACCAGTCGGGCCTGACAGCCCTCGAGCGGGCCGCCAACCTGGCGGGCGCCCTGCGCGCCGTGCGACGGGTGGACGGGCTGCCGGTGGTCGTGGTGGACGACGTCGTCACCACCGGGGCGACCCTCGCCGAGGCGACCCGTGCCCTGGTGGCGGCGGGCGCCGACGTGCGCGGCGTCGCGGTGGTGTCCGCCACGGTCCGACGGGCACCACCCCGGTGGGCGACAGCCCTGTCCACCAGGGCGGGCGGGGACTAGCGTCGTCCTCCCGACGAGCGGCAGGAGTGACCCGGACAGCTGGCAGTACCGGGACCGTCACCTCGTCGGACGCCCGATCCCCGAGCATCTTGGAGGAACTGCGTGGACATCGTCGTCAAAGGCCGCAACGTGGAGGTCCCGGACCACTTCCGCGAGCACGTCGCCGACAAGCTCGCACCCTCCGAACGCCTGGACTCGCGGGTCATCCGCCTCGACGTCGAGCTCGCGCACGAGAAGAACCCACGCCAGTCCGACCGCTGCCAGCGGGTCGAGATCACGCTGTACAGCAAGGGTCCGGTGATCCGCGCCGAGGCCTGCGCCGCCGACTTCTACGCCGCCCTCGACGCCGCGGTCCTCAAGCTCGAGGCCCGGCTCCGCAAGGCGCACGACCGGCGCCGCGTCCACCACGGCCGCCACACCCCGCCCTCGGTGGCCGAGGCCACCGCGGGCCTGCCGGTCGCGTCCAACGGGTCCACGCTCGAGCACGCCTTCGAGACGGTCGCGGTCCTCGACCCGCCCGAGCCGGCTGACGACACCGACACGCTCGTGGTCCGCGACAAGACCCACGACGCGGTGCCCATGACGACCGCGGACGCCCTCCACGAGATGGAGCTCGTCGGCCACGACTTCTTCCTGTTCATGGACGCCGAGTCCGCGCAGCCGAGCGTCGTCTACCGGCGCCACGGCTACGACTACGGCGTCATCCGCCTGGCCGCGAGCTAGGCACAGGTCACGCCCGCGCCCGCGCGGCGGGCGAACATGAGGGCCCGCGTGCCCCACGCGTGCCAAGATGCCGTCGTCGTCCCGTTCTCAGCTGCTTGGCGAGGGCAGGGGCGGGACGCGACCGCGTCCGACTCGGCCGACCGGTCGATGAAGCTGGAGGAACCACCTTGACCGACATCCCCGCAGCGGGCCCCCCGGCGCCCGGTGGCGGTCTCGTCGTGGAGCCGATCCGCGTCCTGGTCGTCGACGACCACGCGCTGTTCCGGCGGGGTCTGCAGATGGTGCTCGAGCAGGAGCCCGACATCGAGGTCGTCGGGGAGGCCAGCGACGGTGCCGAGGCGGTGACCACGGCCGCCGAGACGCTGCCCGACATCGTGCTGATGGATGTGCGGATGCCCAAGCGCGGCGGCATCGACGCCTGCACGGCGATCCACGAGACCGTCCCGTCGACGAAGATCATCATGTTGACGATCTCCGACGAGGAGGCCGACCTCTACGACGCCATCAAGGCCGGCGCCATGGGCTACCTGCTCAAGGAGATCTCCATCGAGGAGGTCGCCTCGGCGATCCGCGCGGTGCACGGCGGGCAGTCGCTGATCAGCCCGTCGATGGCCAGCAAGCTGCTGACCGAGTTCGCGTCCATGATCAAGAAGACCGACGACCGTCAGCAGGTCCCCACGCCGCGGCTCACGGACCGCGAGATGGAGGTCCTGAAGCTGGTCGCGAAGGGCATGAACAACCGCGACATCGCCAAGCAGTTGTTCATCAGCGAGAACACCGTGAAGAACCACATCCGCAACATCCTGGAGAAGCTGCAGCTGCACTCCCGGATGGAGGCCGTGGTCTACGC
>JBKJQM010000429.1:0-9254 GCA_046594005.1 Mycobacteriales bacterium | reverse complement strand
GTCGAGATGTTCTCCTACGTCGACCCCGCCGAGGCCGAGGCAGAGCACCAGCGGCTGCTCTCGCACGAGATCGCGTTCTTGACCGCACTGGAGTTGCCGTTCCGCGTGATCGACGTCGCAGCAGGAGATCTCGGCAGCAGTGCAGCGCGCAAGTTCGACTGCGAGGCCTGGCTGCCGTCGCAGCAGCGCTGGCTGGAGCTGACCTCGACCAGCAACTGCACCGACTTCCAGGCCCGCCGCCTCGGCGTGCGGCGTCGCGGCGACGCCGGCCTGTCGCCGGTCGCGACGCTGAACGGCACCCTCTGCGCTGTCGGTCGCACGATCGCGGTCCTGCTCGAGGTGCACCAGCGCGCCGACGGCTCGGTGCACGTGCCCGCCGCACTGCGTCCCTACCTCGCGGGACGCAAGGAGCTGCTGCCCCTGTGAGCGGAGGCGGTGCTGTGAGCGGAGGCGGTGCTGTGACCCAGCCCCCGCGTCTGGTCGCCTCGGACCTCGACGGCACCCTGGTCCGCAGCGACCAGAACGTGTCGACCCGCACCCGCGACGTCCTCGCCCGGGTGGAGGAGTCCGGAGCGCTGTTCGTCATGGTGACCGGCCGGCCGCCGCGCTGGATGGCGCCGGTCGCCGAGCAGACCGGTCACCGCGGGCTGGCCGTCTGCGCGAACGGCGCCATCGTCTACGACCTGCACACCGAGCAGGTCGTGCGCGCGCACCGCATCGCCGCCGTCGACGCGCTGCACGTCGTGGAGAGCCTGCGGGAGACCGTGCCGGGCATCGGGTTCGCGGTCGAGAAGGGACCGGACGGGTTCGGGCGCGAGCCGTCGTACGTCCCGCGCTGGGACAACGGCGAGGTGCTCGTCGCGCCGGTCGAGGAGCTCGTGGCCGGTGGTGTCGTGAAGCTGCTGGCCCGCGTCGAGGGCACCGGCTCGGACGAGCTGCTCGCGCTCGCGCGCGCGGTCGTGGGTGACCGCGGCGAGTGCACCCACTCCTCCTCGGACGGACTGCTCGAGATCAGCGCGCCAGGGATCTCCAAGGCCTCGGGTCTGGCCTCGCTGGCCGACGAGTGGGGCATCGCCGCAGCCGAGGTGGTGGCCTTCGGCGACATGCCCAACGACCTGCCGATGCTGGCCTGGGCCGGGCACTCGGTCGGCATGGCCAACGCGCACCCCGAGGTGCGGGCCGCCGTCGACGAGGTCACCGGCACCAACGACGAGGACGGCGTGGCGCAGGTCCTCGAGCGCTGGTTCTGAAAGCACTTCCCTCCGGGTGCTGCACTGGTCGGGTGCTCACCTCGGACGCCCTCGCCGGCCTGCTCGCCGACCGGTCCCGCCTCAAGGCCCTGTCTGCCGTCGCCCTCGGGGCGACCTCGCCCGCGGAGGTCGCCGCCGCGTCCGGTCTGTCGCCCAGGCAGGTCACCGGCGCGCTGCACCGCCTGCAGGACCTGGTCGTCGAGGGGCCCGACGGGCTGCAGGTCGCGTACGACGACCTGCGAGCGCTGGCCGCCCGACAGGTCGAGCATGAGCCGCTGCGTCCGTTCGTCCAGGGGAGCCGCCTGCGGAGCCTGCCGTCGTCGGCGACCCGTCGCCGCGAGGTGCTCGCCCACGTCGCGGAGCAGGTGTTCGAGGAAGGCCGCGACCAGACCGAGCCGGAGGTCAATGCGCTGCTCGGCGCCTGGTGCGAGGGCGGTGAGGTCGACCACGCCGCCCTGCGCCGCTACCTCGTCGAGGCGGGTCTGGTCAGCCGCGCCGGCGGCGTCTACCGACGTGGTGGCTCGCCGATCGAGCCCACCGAGGCCGAGCAGGCCCTGCGCGCGCTGGGCCTGGCCTGACGCGCGGATCTGGCGGAACAGGCAGGAGAACCGGCGGCGCGGGTGAAAGGTGAGCCATGCGCTCCCGCCTGCTCGTCCTCGCCGTCGTCGGCTGCACCGCGCTCGCACCGCTCCTGCCCGCGGCCGCGGAGCCGGGGCGGCAGTTCCCGGACTCCTCGACGGGCATCCGAGAGGACACCCCGAACGACCCCGGCTTCGACTGCAGCGAGCCTGACGACGAGGACGCGCCCGCCGTCCCGAACTGCGGGACCATCTGGGACGCGCAGTCGCAGCTGTGGGGCTTCGCGCCGAACAGCACCCGTACGACCGCGGTCCACAGGGACGGTCCCCGCGCCGGCATGCCCATGCGCTCGGGCATCTCGATGGACGCGGCGTGGAAGACCAGTGTCGGCCGGCCGGACGTCCCCGTCGCGATCCTCGACACCGGCATCCGCTGGGAGAGCGCCGAGCTCCGCCAGCAGGTCCACCTCAACGCGCGTGAGCTCCCGAAGGTCCCGGACAAGGACGGCAACGGCGTGGTCAGCGTCGACGACTTCGTCGGAGTGGCCGACCCGGCCGCCGGCGCGAACGGTGACGACAAGCTCGTCGATGCCCAGGACCTGATCGCCCTCTACTCCGACGGCACCGACGGTGACGGCAACGGGTACGTCGACGACATCGCCGGCTGGGACTTCTTCGACGGCGACAACGACCCGTTCGACGCCTCCTCGTACTCCTCGGCGAACAACCACGGCACCGGACGGGCCGGCGACGCCGTCAAGCGCGGCAACGACAAGACCGGCGAGATCGGCACCTGCCCGAAGTGCACCGTCATCCCCGTCCGCGTCTGGGACACGTTCGTCGTGTCCGGCGACAACTACGCCATGGGCGCGGCGTACGCCGCGGACGCCGGCGCGAAGGTCATCGAGGTGGCTCTCGGCGCCCTGTCCAACAGCCCGAGCGCGCAGGCGGCGACCCGCTACGCGTACGACCGGGGAGTCACCCTCGCCGTCGTGTCCAGCGACCTGAACACGGCCAACCACAACTACCCGACCAACTACGCCGAGACGATCGAGGTGAACGGCGTCGTCGCCGACACCTACGGCCTCGGGGCCGCAGAGGCCAACGAGTTCGGGCTTCCGCTGTCGTCCGTGGGCCTCGGCACGCAGGCACCTGTCGGGACGTTCTTCCGCAACAGCGGGCTGACGCAGTACGGCGCGCACGTGCACGTCGGCGCGGTCGGAGACACCGGCTCGTTCGCCACCGGCCAGGCGTCCGGCGCGTTCGCGCAGGTCATCTCGGCCGGTCGCGACAGAGGGCTGGAGCTCACCCCCGCGGAGGTCAAGCAGATCGTGACGCTGTCGGCGGAAGACGTGCGCCCGGCCGACACGATCGGCATCGGCGTGCCGGACCCGGCGCAGATCGGCTTCGACGAGCACTTCGGGTACGGCCGCCTCGACATGGGCGCGGCGATGCGGTTCGTCGCCCCTGACAAGGTGCCGCCGACCGTGCTGCTGCGCAGCCCGCGGTGGTGGCAGCTGCTCGACCCGTCGGTCGCGGGCGGCACGCTGCCGATCGTCGCGGACAGCGGCAGCCGCGCGCCCGCGCACGCGGTCGTGGTCGAGGCGGCACGTGGCATCGAGCCGGCGACCTTCACGCCGCTGCTGACGAAGACCGGCCTCACGGGCAAGGCCGACGCCCGGCCCCTGGGCGCTCTGAAGGTCGCCGACCTCGCCGCGCTGTTCCCTGCGGGCACGGACTTCTCGGCGCCGCCGTCGGACCCGAACGCCTACGCCGTGACCATCCGCGCACGGGTCACCGACAGCCGCGGCAACGTCGGAGAGGACCGGCGCGTGGTGTGGCTGCACTCGGACCCGGCGCTGCTGAAGGGCTTCCCGCAGTTCACCGACCGCGGCGGCGAGTCGTCACCGCGCCTGGCAGACCTCGACGGTGACGCGCAGCTCGAGGTGGTGCTCACCGACTCGGGCGGCCGCACCCGCGTGCTCGGCCGCGACGGCAAGGACGTGCCGTGGTGGAACGGCGGCACCGGGGTGCTCGCGCCGGTGCTCCGCGAGGCTGCGCCGCACGCCGGTGCGCCGGCGTACCGCTCGGGTGTTCCACTGCCGCGGGGGGTCTCGCTGACGCCGGCGGTCGCGGACCTCGACGGCGACGGCGCCCTGGAGGTGGTCGTGACCAACAGCGGCGGGACCGTCACCGTCTACGACCGCTTCGGCCGCGTCCGACGCACGCTGGGCGTGGACCGGGCGCTGTCCGCGCCCGCCGTGCGCAGCAAGGCCTACCACGTGAAGACCGGCTTCTTCGGTGCCGCGAGCGTCGGTGACCTCGACGCAGCATCTCCCGGCCTGGAGATCGTGGCCGGCGGGCTCGACGGGCGCATCTACGCCTGGCGAACGGACGGCTCGCGGGTCCCGGGGTTCCCGAAGTCGCTCAACAGCAGGGACTCCGGGCCGGACCGTCGGGGCGCCGAGCTCATCACCATCCCGACGCTCGCACAGCTCGACGACGACCCGCAGGTCGAGGTCGTCGTCGCCGGGTCCGAGGTCATGGACTCGAGCGGCGGCACGAACCCGCCCGAGTCACCGACCGATCTGGCGACGGTCTACCGCACCCTCGTCCGGCGCGTCGCCAACGGCTCGGGCGCTCTCAGCGGCGCCAACCTGGCGCACGCCCTCGACGGAGACGGGACCCCGCTGCCCGGCTGGCCGGTCGTGCTCGACGCCCTCGTGCCGGACGTGCTGCCGTTCGTCGGCCCCGCGCACCAGCTCGCTGCCGCCGACGTCGACGGTGACGGCGTCGACGAGGTGGTGGTGTCGACGACCTCGGGCGAGGTCGAGACGCGCAACGCGGACGGGACCCTGCGCACCACGCAGGCCTCCGAGGTCGGCGTCACCGGCGACCCGCGCATCACCGACCGGAGCAAGGTGCTCAACCTGTTCGAGTACGCCTCCGTCGGCGACGTCGAGGGGGCCGGTGTCCTGTCGGCGTTCAAGGGCGGGCTCACCATCGGCGGCCTCACCAACCTGGTGCTCGTCGGTCAGAACGACCCGCAGGACCACGTGCTGCAGGGGTGGGACCTGACGACCGGGTCGTACCGGCCCGGCTTCCCCGCGAAGGTCGAGGACTACATGTTGCTGTCGCAGCCGGCCATCGCCGACGTGGACGGCCGACCCGGCAAGGAGGTCGTCCAGGGCACCGGGCTCTACCTCGTGCACGCGTTCGACGCGCTGGGCCAGGAGGCGGCCGGCTTCCCGAAGTTCACCGGTGGCTGGAACTACGCGACCCCCGCCCTCGGCGACCTCGACGGCGACGGCTCGGTCGAGATGGTGAGCAGCACCCGCGAGGGCTACCTGTTCGCCTGGTCCCTCCCCGGCAGCGCTGATGGTGCGAGCGAGTGGTGGGGCGCCGCCCACGACGAGCGCAGCACGTCCCGCTACGGCACCGACACCCGTCCGCCGGCGCGCGTGCAGGGCCTCGCGCGGACCGGCACGACCGTGTCGTGGCGGCGCACCGGCGACGACTGGAGGGTCGGGACGCCCGCCTCGACGGTGGTGCTCGTCGACGGCGCGCGCCGGGCGCTCGCCGGTGACGCGGTGTCCTTGAGCGGCGTGCCGGACAAGGCACGCGTCGAGGTGTGGGCGGTGGACGAGGCCGGCAACCGCAGCCTGTCGGCGCTGCTCCTACCGCGGGCGGCGACCGCCGGTCCGGCGACGGGACCGCCGGCCGCAGCGCCCGTGGCCCGGGCCGGCCGCCTGCCCGCGACGGGCGGTCTTCCGCTGGCGGTCCTGGCAGCGGTGCTGCTGACAGTCGTGGGCTGGACGGCGCGGCGGCGGGCGGTCCGTTAGAGGTACTGGCCGGTGCCGCCCGGCACGCCGGGGACCTCGGGGCCGGTGCCCGGCGGCAGCGCGGGCCGACCGCGCATCTGCTCGAGCTGCACCCGGGCGGCCATCTGCTGGGCGAACAGCGCGGTCTGGATCCCGTGGAACAGCCCCTCGAGCCAGCCCACCAGCTGGGCCTGGGCGATCCGCAGCTCCGCGTCGGACGGGACGGTGTCGTCGCTGAACGGCAGCGTCAGGCGGTCCAGCTCTTCACGGAGCTCGGGGGCCAGGCCGTCCGCCAGCTCGGCGATCGAGCTCTGGTGCACCTCGCGCAGGCGGATGCGCGACGCGTCGTCGAGCGGGGCGTTGCGCACCTCTTCGAGCAGCTGCTTGATCATCGACCCGATCCGCATGACCTTCGCCGGCTGCTCGATGAGGTCGGCCGGGCTCTGCTGACGGCTGGGCACGACCGACCCGTCGCTCTCCACCGCGACGCTGCCCATCGGCTGCCCGTCGGCGCCCATCACCACGACCTGCTGCTGCTCCGGCTCGCTCATGCAGCGATCCTGCCCCACCTGGCCGCACCTGCACCCGGTCGGGCAGGCTGCCCGACATGACCTTCGACGTCGTCCGTGCCCGTGCCGACTTCCCGGCCCTGTCCGAGGGCCTGGCGCACTTCGACGGACCCGGAGGCACGCAGGTCCCCACGGCCGTCAGCGACGCGGTCGCCGCAGCGATGCGATCCGCGGTCTCGAACCGACACGGGCCCTTCGCCAGCAGCCGCCGCGCCGACGCCATCGTCGACGAGGCCCGGCAGGCGGTGGCCGACCTCGTGGGCGGCGACGCGGCGGGCGTCGTCCTCGGGCAGTCGATGACGGCCAACACCTACGTGATGGCCGGCGCGCTGGCGCGGACCTGGCACCCCGGCGACGAGGTCGTGCTGAGCCGCCTCGACCACGACGCCGACGTGCGGCCGTGGGTGCAGGCCGCGGCGCGCGCAGGTGCGGTCGTCCGCTGGGCCGACGTGGACGTCGAGACTGCGGAGCTCCCTGCCGAGCAGTACGACCACCTGGTCACCGAGCGGACCCGTCTCGTGGCCCTCACCGCTGCGAGCAACGCCATCGGCACGCGCCCGGACGTGCGCGCGATCGCGGACCGGGCGCGCGCCGTCGGGGCGATCGTCCACGTCGACGGCGTGCACGCCACCCCGCACCTGCCGACGGACGTGCGCGAGCTGGGCGCCGACCTCTACGCGACCTCCGCCTACAAGTGGTACGGGCCTCACATCGGCTGCACCGTCGGCGATCCCGCGCTGCTGGAGACCTTGCGCCCTGACAAGCTGCTGCCCAGCAGCGATGCCGTACCCGACCGGTTCGAGCACGGGACGAGCAACTTCGCGTCGTACGCCGGGGTGGCCGCCGCCGTCGACTGGATCGCCTCGCACGGCACCGGTGCCACGCGCCGCGAGAAGGTGCTGTCGGCCATGGCAGACATCGGCGCACACGAGCAGCGCGTCTTCCAGCGGCTCGTCGACGGCCTGACCGCACGCGAGGACGTCACCCTCATCGGGGCGCCGGCGCGCCGTACGCCGACCCTCGCCTTCACCGTCGCGGGACGCAGCCCGCTGCAGGTCAGCGCCGACCTCGGGAACGCCGGCGTCTGCGTCTGGGCCGGCAACTACTACGCCGTCGAGCTGATGACCGCGCTCGGGCTGGAGCAGACCGGCGGGGCGGTGCGTGCGGGCGTGGTCTGCTACACCACCGACGACGAGGTCGACCGCCTGCTGGAGGCACTGTGAGCACCGCAGGGACTGTGACCCCCGAGATCGCGCGCCGCACCTGGCAGTCGGCCGAGCCCTGCCACGCGATGATCTACTTCGTCCCGGACGCGCAGGAGGAGTACGCCGCCCTGGGCTACGACGTGGCCAACAACCGCTTGTCGGGCTACTTCCCGGCGCGGGCGGCGGCGATGGGCGCCGTCTCGGCGGGCGTCGTGCAGGCGACGTTCTTCAACTTCTCCCGCTTCGCCGTGGAGTTCGGCATGACCGGCGCCTGGGACGTCGCGTCCCCGGAGCAGGTCCTGGACGCGCGCTACCGCGCCGCCGACAGGGCGCTGCGGCGACTGTGCGGAGACCTGCTGGACGCCCCCTCCGTGCAAGAGGCCGCCGACCTGGCGCGCACCGCCACCGAGGGCTGCACGCCGTGCGGCCGGCCGCTGTACGCAGCCAACGCCGGTCTGCCCTGGCCGGACGAGCCGCACCTGCAGCTGTGGCACGCGCAGACGCTGCTGCGGGAGTTCCGCGGCGACGGCCACATCGCGGCGCTGGTCACCGAGGGCGTCAGCGGCCTCGAGGCGGCGGTCATGCACGTCGGTCAGGGCGACTCATGGCGTCGCTCGGGTCTGCAGAAGACCCGGGCCTACAGCGACGAGCAGTGGGTCGGCGCGATCGCCGGGCTGGTCGAGAGGGGGTGGATGCAGGATGACGGCACCCTCACCGACGAGGGCCGCGCGCACCGGGCCCGCGTGGAGGACCTCACCGACGTGCTGAGCGTCCCGGCGTACGCCCGTCTCGGCGTCGACGGGTGCGAGCGGCTCCAGGAGCTGGTCGCCCCGCTGACCCGGGCGGTCGTCGACGGCGGCGGCTTCCCGCTGGCCTCGAAGCGCTAGCTGGAGACGCTGAGCACGATCTTGCCGATGTGGGCGCTGCTCTCCATCAGGCGGTGCGCGTCGGCGGCCTGCTCGAGCGGCAGCACCGTGTCGACGACCGGCCGGACCTCGCCCGCCTCGACCGCGGGCCACACCCCGGCGAGCACCGCCGCGACGATGGCGGCCTTCTCGTCGGCCGGCCGCGCCCGCAGCGACGTGGCGTGCACGGACGCCCGCTTCGCGAGCAGGCGGCCCAGGTCGAGCTCGCCCTTGGCTCCGCCCTGCAGGCCGATGACGACGAGCCGGCCGTTCGTGGCCAGCACGTCGACGTTGCGCCCCAGGTAGGCGGCGCCCATGTTGTCGAGCACGACGTCGGCGCCGCGTCCGTCGGTCAGTGACCGCACGACCTCGACGAAGTCCTCGTCCCGGTAGCGGATCGCGCGCTCGGCGCCGAGATCCTCGGCGCGGTCGGCCTTCTCGGGCGACCCGACGGTGCAGAGGACGCGGGCGCCGTGCCGTACCGCGAGCTGGATCGCCATCGTGCCGATGCCGGACGTGCCGCCGTGCACCAGCAGCACCTCGCCGGGCTGCAGCGCCGCGAGCGAGAACACGTTGGACCACACCGTGCAGGCGACCTCGGGCAGCGCCGCCGCCTCGATCAGCGAGAGCCCGGCCGGCACCGGCAGCAGCTGGCCCACCGGTACGGCCACCTTGCTCGCGTAACCGCCGCCGGACAGCAGCGCGCACACCTGGTCGCCGACCGACCAGCCGCTGACGCCGTCGCCGAGGGCAGCGATGCGGCCGGAGCACTCGAGCCCGGGGTACGGCGACGCACCGGGCGGCGGGTTGTAGAAGCCCATGCGCTGCAGGACGTCTGCGCGGTTGACGGCGGTGGCGGCGACGTCGACGAGGACCTCACCCGGACCCGCGACCGGGTCCTCCACGTCGGCGGGGGTGAGGACGTC
>JBKJQM010000363.1:0-2687 GCA_046594005.1 Mycobacteriales bacterium | reverse complement strand
CTCGCGGCCGAGGCGGCGCGCCACGCGGTGGCCCTGCCCGACGGCAGGCTGCTGGGCCCGCTCGCCGAGCTCGCCGGTCTCGAGTCGGTCGGCGGGCGGCTCCGGCGCCCCGGCTCGACCAGCACCCTGGGTCCCGCCGAGGGGGTGGTCACCGCCCTCGAGCAGCGGCTCGCCTCCGACCCCTGGGCCGCCCCCGAGGCGGCCGAGGTCGTGGCCCTCGGCCTCACTCCGCAGGTGCTGGCGGCGGCCGAACGGGCCGGCCGGGTCCTGCGCCTGGGTGGCGACGTGGTGCTCCTCCCGGACGGCCCGGCCCGGGCGATGCGCGTCCTCGCCGCGCTCGAGCAGCCCTTCACCCTCAGCCAGGCGCGCCAGGCCCTCGGCACGACACGGCGGGTCGCCGTCCCGCTCCTCGAGCACCTGGACGGCCGCGGCTGGACGCGACGGCTCGACGGCAGCCTGCGGGAGGTCCGGCGCGGGGGATAGCGTTCGCCGCCTACCCCAGGAGGTTCCCGTGCCCCAGGAAGTCCGCGGAGTCGTCGCCCTGTCGAAGGGCGCTCCCGTCACGGTCGAGACCATCGTGATCCCCGACCCTGGCCCGTCCGAGGTCGTCGTGAAGGTCGAGACGTGCGGCGTCTGCCACACCGACCTGCACTACCGCGAGGGCGGGATCAACGACGACTTCCCCTTCCTGCTCGGGCACGAGGCGGCCGGCCGTGTCGAGACCGTCGGCAGTGCCGTGACCACCGTCGTGCCCGGCGACCGGGTCGTCCTGGCCTGGCGGGCCCCCTGCAACCAGTGCCGCGCCTGCCTGCGCGGCCGTCCGTGGCTGTGCTTCGACAGCCGCCACCAGGGCTCGCCCATGACGCTCACGGACGGCACTCCGCTGTCTCCCGCGCTGGGCCTCGGGGCCTTCGCCGAGAAGACGATCGTCGGGGAGGGCGCGTGCATTCAGGTCGACGAGCGCGCCGACCCCGCCGCGGCGGGGCTGCTCGGCTGCGGAGTCATGGCCGGCTGGGGTGCCGCGGTCAACACCGCCCCCGTCCGTCAGGGCGACACGGTCGCGGTCCTCGGCTGCGGAGGCGTCGGCGACGCCGCCATCGCCGGAGCCGTCTACGCGGGAGCACGACAGGTCATCGCCGTCGACCTCGACGACCGGAAGCTGGAGTGGGCCAAGGTGTTCGGGGCGACGCACACCGTGAACGCGGGGTCGGGAGACGTCGTCGAGGCGTTGCGCGCGCTGACCGGGGGCTTCGGCCCCGACGTCGTCATCGACGCCGTCGGACGGCCCGAGACCTACCGGCAGGCGTTCGACGCCCGCGACCTCGCCGGCACCGTCGTCCTCGTCGGCGTGCCGACCCCGCAGATGCAGCTGGAGATGCCGCTGATCGAGTTCTTCGGCCACGGAGGCGCTCTCAAGTCGTCCTGGTACGGCGACTGCCTGCCGACGCGGGACTTCCCGCTGCTGATCGACCTGTTCCTGCGGGGCCGCTTCGCCCTCGACGCTTTCGTCAGCGAGCGCATCGGGCTGGACGACGTCGAGGAGGCGTTCCACCGGATGGAGCGCGGCGAGGTCCTGCGAAGCGTGGTCGTGCTGTGACGGCCCGGATCGAGCACCTGGTCACGAGCGGGACGTTCAGCCTGGACGGGCAGACCTTCGACGTCGACAACAACGTCTGGCTGCTCGGCGACGACGACGAGGTCCTGGTGTTCGACGCACCGCATGACCCGGACGCCATCGAGGCCGCGGTCGGTGACCGGACCGTCGTCGCGATCGCTTGCACGCACGCGCACGACGACCACGTCCGGTCGGCGCCGGAACTGGCCGAGCGGCTGTCCACCCAGGTGCTGCTGCACCCGGAGGACCGCGTGCTGTGGGACCTCGTGCACGCCCGGCACGAGCCGGACGGGTCGTTGCGCGACGGCCAGGTCATCGAGGTCGCCGGCACGAAGGTCCGCGTCCTGCACACGCCGGGCCACGCCCCCGGGGCGGTCTGCTTCTCCGTGCCTGACCTGGGCGTGGTCCTGTCCGGCGACACGCTGTTCTCGGGCGGGCCCGGCGCCACGGGCCGGTCGTACAGCGACTACCCGACGATCCTGGACTCGATCCGCACGCGTCTGCTCACGCTTCCGCCGGAGACCCGCGTCCTCACCGGGCACGGCGACGAGACCACGGTGGCCGCCGAGGCGCCGTCCTACGACGAGTGGGTCAAGCGGGGGTCCTGACGTGCCGCAGCCCGGGTCCTCCTCGTCGAGGACCCGGGCTGCGGTCTGCGGTCAGACTCCGGCGAGGCGGCTGCTCGACGGGCGCAGGTAGACCGCCCAGGTGATGACGGCGCAGGCGAGGTAGAAGCCGATGAAGGCGACGTAGGCCGCGCTGCCGTCGCCGTACGACAGGAAGGACTGGCGGAACGCGACCTGGACCAGGACGCCGCCGAAGGCGCCGACCGCACCGGCCAGGCCGACCAGCGCGCTGGCCAGCCGGCGGTCCTGCGACGCCGTCCGCCCGCTCCCGTCGCGCATCGACTCGGCGTGGAAGATCGCCGGGATCATCTTGTAGACTGAGCCGTTGCCGATGCCCGTCAGGACGAACAGCACGGTGAACGCCGTCGCCAGCAGCGGGATCGAGTCCGACCGGGAGGCGAGCAGCACCAGCGTGGCCGCGGCGGTCATGGCGAGGAAGTTCCAGA
>JBKJQM010000297.1:0-2502 GCA_046594005.1 Mycobacteriales bacterium | reverse complement strand
CACGACCGACATCATCGTCGGCTTCCCCGGCGAGACCGACGAGGACTTCGAGGACACGCTCCGCGTGGTCGAGCTGAGCCGGTTCGCCGGCGCGTTCACCTTCCAGTACTCCCGCCGCCCCGGCACGCCTGCCGCGGACCTGCCGTCGCTGCCGAAGCAGGTCGTGACCGAGCGGTACGACCGGCTCGTCGCGCTGCAGGACCGCATCTCCTACGAGGGGATGCAGGCCCAGGTCGGCCGCACCGTCGAGGTGCTGGTCAGCCAGGGGGAGGGCCGCAAGGACACCGGCGATCGGCTGACCGGCCGCGCCCGGGACAACCGCCTCGTGCACCTGGCCGGCGCAGCGGGCGTGCGCCCCGGGGACCTGGTCGAGACGGTCGTGACGAAGGCCGGCCCGCACTACCTGGTCGCCGACGGCGCGCTGGCGGGCCACCGACGTACGGCCGCGGGCGACGCGTGGGAGGCCGGCCGTACGCCGACTACCCCCGGCGTCAGCCTCGGCATGCCGGGCATCGGCGCCCCGCCGCCCCTGGCCGCCGTCACCGCCTGCGGGTAGTCCGATCGCGGCGCGCCCGCGACGACCCTTCCCACGGAGCGCCTCGGCAGTGTTGACTGCGCCCGCTGGCCCCGAAAGCGGGGTTCCGACGTCGGGAGGTCTCGACCATGCCGGTGAAGGACGATGCGGCGGCCGCCCGGAGAGCGGCCGAGGCCCTCGCGCGCTCCGTCGAGGTGCTGACCCGGCACTTCGGCGACTCCGTGGACGTCCGGCGACTGCAGGCCGACGTCGGGCGCCTGGGCGAGGACCTCGACCTGCTGTGCGGGACGGCGCTGCCCCGCGAGCCGGCGCCCGAGCCCGTGCGCCCGTCGCTCGAGACCATCCCGGACGACGCGTACGCCCACGACTTCTGGATGGACGCCGAGGACGAGGGGCTGGGCCGGTCCGACCACTCCACCCGCTAGTGCGGGCGATCCGTCCGTGACGAGAGGAGCACTACCGGCATGACCGCCACCGTTCCCGCGGGGACCGCTTCACCGGGACGCGCGACCATCCCTGCGCGGACGCTGCGCACCGACCGGTGGTGGTTGCAGCCGCTGATCACCGTCGTGGTCCTCGTGCTGTTCATCGTCTACTCGACAGCGCGGGCCTTCGAGAACGCGCACTACTTCGTCGAGCCGTACATCTCGCCGTTCTACTCGCCGTGCCTGACGACGGCGTGCGAGGGAGACACCTTCCCGGAGCTGTTCACGGGTCCGTCGTTCCTCAGCCCGGCGCTGTACATCCTCATCGTGCCGCTGGGCTTCCGGCTCACCTGCTACTACTACCGCAAGGCCTACTACCGGTCGTTCTGGATGTCGCCGCCGGCGTGCGCGGTGGCCGAGCCGCACGGCAGCTACAGCGGCGAGACCCGCTTCCCCCTGCTGTTCCAGAACCTGCACCGGTACTTCTTCTACGCCGGTCTGGTCTTCAACCTGATCCTCACCTACGACGCGGTGCTCGCCTTCCGCAACTCCGACGGCGAGTGGTTCCACATGGGGCTCGGCACGGTGGTGCTGCTCCTCAACGCGGCCCTGCTGTGGCTGTACTCCCTGTCGTGCCACTCCTGCCGGCACATCGTCGGCGGCCGGCTCAAGCACTTCTCCAAGCACCCCGTGCGCTACAAGGCCTGGACGACCGTGTCTCGGCTCAACGGCAAGCACATGCAGCTGGCCTGGGTGAGCCTGGTGTTCGTCGCGTTCACCGACTTCTACGTGCGTCTGGTTGCCACCGGCACCCTCGACGACCTCCGCTTCTTCTGACGAGCAAGGGCATCTCGACGTGACTGACCTGGAACGCCACGCGTACGACGTGGTCGTGATCGGCGCCGGCGGCGCCGGGCTGCGCGCCGCGATCGAGGCGCACGAGTCGGGCGCGCGGACCGCGGTCGTCTGCAAGTCCCTGCTCGGCAAGGCCCACACCGTCATGGCCGAGGGCGGCATCGCCGCAGCCATGGGCAACGTCTACTCCGAGGACAGCTGGAAGGTCCACTTCCGCGACACCATGCGCGGCGGGAAGATGCTCAACCACTGGCGGATGGCGCAGCTGCACGCCCAGGAGGCGCCGGACCGCGTGCGTGAGCTCGAGGACTGGGGTGCGCTGTTCGACCGGACGCCGGAGGGCCTGATCTCGCAGCGCGACTTCGGCGGTCACCGCTTCGCCCGGCTCGCGCACGTCGGCGACCGCACCGGGCTGGAGCTCATCCGCACCTTGCAGCAGCGCACGGTCGCGCTCGGCATCGACGTCTACATGGAGGCCACGGTCACCCAGCTGCTGACCGCGGACGACGGGAGCATCAACGGCGCGTTCGGCTACCTGCGGGAGTCGGGCCGGTTCTGCGCCTGGCAGGCGCCCTCAGTCGTGCTGGCCACCGGCGGGATCGGCAAGTCCTACAAGGTGACGTCGAACTCCTGGGAGTACACCGGCGACGGGCACTCGCTGGCCCTGCAGGCCGGCGCGACGCTGGT
>JBKJQM010000289.1:0-3050 GCA_046594005.1 Mycobacteriales bacterium | reverse complement strand
GATCACGATCAGCCGGTCGGTCACCAGCGTCACCAGGTAGACCCGCCCGGAGCGGGCCAGCGCGAACCCGTCCGGCCCCTCGCCGGGCCGCGTCGCGTAGAGCTGCGTGAGGGCGCCGGCGCTGCCATCGGGCCGCACGTCGACGCGGTACAGCACCCCGCGTCCCGCCACCGCCGGGACCGTCGAGGCGGTGACGCTGAGCAGCAGGTCGCCGGCGGGGGTCAGCTGGAGCTGGTTGGCGCCGAAGGTCGAGCGCAGCTCCGGGGCCTGCAGCCAGACCTGCGCGCGCCCGCCGCCGTTCGGCACCCGGAAGACCGTCCCCTGCGCGAGGTCGGTGACCAGCAGCCGGCCGGCGGCATCGAAGGCCAGCCCGTCGGTCCACGGGGCGGAGTCGCCGATGCCGTTGTCGCAGGGCTGCGCTCCACCGGGCGTGCACCCCGGCAGGTCGGGCAGCGTCGCGTACGTCGTCTGCTTGCCCGTGCGCAGGTCGATCCGCAGGACCCGCGCGGGCGCGTAGTCGGCGACGTACAGCCGGCCCTGCCGGTCCACCGCCATCCCCATGACGCCGTGGTCGCCGGACGCCTGCCCCGTGATCGTGAACGTCCGCACGAGCCGGCCGTCCGGGCGGTAGCGGAACACCTTGCTCGGCCCGGGCGCGCCGCTGGCTCCACGGTTGGTGGTGACCGCGATGTCGCCGCCGGGCAGCACGAAGGTGGTGTCCGGGTGGCCTGGCGCACCGACGCGCGCGAAGACGGTGGTGTCGCCGACGGCGGGCGCGGCGGCGGTCGCCGCGGGGGCACCGGCCAGGACGGCGGCGAGCAGGGCGAGGCCGAGCCGTGCGGAGGTCAGGCGCATCCTCGGGGAGTTCGACGCGCTGGGCCCCGTACCTGCCTCAGGGACGGTAGGACCCGCGGCCGAGGGGGCGGTCCTTGCGCGCTGGGGCACGGGTCGGCGGGACGGCCGGCCCGAGCTGGCAGCGAGGGCACCAGTACGTCAGCCTGGCTCGGGGAGCAGCGCCCTGCTCGGCCACCAGGATGCGCGTGCCACAACGCCGGCACGGCTGACCGCCCCGCTCGAACACCCAGTGCAGCTCGCCGTAGCGCAGCGACCCCGTCGTGGACTGCTCCCACCGGCCGCGGTTGGCGGTCATCAGCCGGCGGCCCTTCTCGACCAGCGCCGGCAGGTCGGCGACGTCGCCGACGCGGGTCCAGGGCGTGAGCCCGCGGACGAACAGCACCTCGCAGCGGTAAAGGTTGCCCAGGCCCGCCAGGATCCGCTGGTCGAGCAGCGCCAGGCCGACCTCGCGGTCGGGGTCCGCGAGCAGGTTGGCGACGGCGAGGTCGGCGTCGAAGTCCTCGGCCAGCACGTCCGGGCCCAGGTGCCCCACGACCGACGACTCGTCGGTGGTGGGCACGAGCTCGACGACCGGCAGCCGGTAGCCGACCGCCTGCCACTGCGCCGTCTCGAGCACCGCGCGCACCTGCCACTCGGGGCCGCCGGCCCAGCGGTCGCCGGGCCGGTAGAGGTGCCAGGACCCGTCCATGCGGAAGTGCGTGTGCAAGGTCAGCCCGCCGGACAGCCGCGTCAGCAGGTGCTTGCCGCGGGGCGCGACCTCCAGCACCGTCTGCCCCGAGAGGTCCACCGTCGCGAGGGAAGGGACCCGGAAGTCGCTGCGCATCAGCACATCTCCGGCCAGCGCCTCGTGCATCCGCTTCGCGGCGAGCCAGACGGTGTCGCCTTCAGGCACGCGGACCCCGCGAGTAGCCAGGACGTCCTGACATGCGCTTGGTGCGCGAGCCGAAGGACTCCTCGTTGACCCCACGGCGCAGGCCCGGCCGGGTCGGCCGCTCCTGCAGCGAGGGGTAGGGCCCCGGCTGGCAGGACGGGCACCACCACGTCTCGCGCGAGTACGGCGTCCCGGTGACGCTGTCGCGGAACATGACGGGGGTTCCGCACCGTCGGCAGGGGCGCTCGGCGCGGCCGTACACCCAGTGCGTCATGCCGCGGCGTGTGTCACCGGTGGTCACCTGACCGGGGTGCTCGAGGGAGTGCGTCATCATCCGGCGGGCCAGGCGCACGGCCCCGGCCAGGTCCACGTCCTTCACCGGCGTCCAGGGTGATGCGCCGCGCAGGTAGCAGGTCTCGACGGCCCAGAGGTTGCCGATGCCGGCAAGGTTCTTCTGGTCGAGCAGCGCCTCGACGAGCGGCCGGTCCGGGTCGCGCGCCAGGTGCGCCACGGCGCGCTGCTCGTCCCACGTCGGCCCGAGCACGTCGGGGCCGAGGTGACCCACCACCCGTGGCTCGTCCTCGGTCCTCAGCAGCTCCAGCACCGGCATCCGCAGCGCGTACGCCGTCGGCCCGTCGGTCTCGAGCACCAGCCGGACCTCGTCGTCGAAGCTGCGCGGCAAGGTCTTGCCGGGGCCGACGACCTGCCAGGCGCCGTCCATCTCGAAGTGCGTGTGCAGCGTCAGCTCGCCCGTGAAGCGGGTGAGCATGTGCTTGCCGTACGACTCGAAGGCCGTGACCTGCCGGCCGGACAGGTCGGCGGTCGCGTGCTGCGGGACGCGGAAGTCGCTGCGGACGACGGTGCGGCCGACCAGCTGCTCGCGCATCCGGGCGGCCGCCTTCCAGACGCTGTCTCCCTCCGGCACGCCTCCATCGTCCCCCGCTGGGCCGTGCGCGACCATCGGGAGGTGACAGGGACAGCCGGCCAGCTGCTGCGGGCGACCGTCTCCCTCGACCGCTCCAAGCTCCAGGGCCGCGACGGCCTGCGCACCGCCCTCGGCGTCGGGCTCCCGCTGCTGGTCGGCATCGCCGTCGACCGGCCGCTCGACGGGCTGGCTGCCGCCGGCGGGGCGTTCGCCGCGGGGTACGCGGTGTTCTCGACCGGCTACCGCGCCCGGCTCGGTGCGGTGCTGCTCGCCACGACCGGGTACGCCCTCTCGACCTTCGTCGGGGTCGCGGTCGGCGGCACGACCTGGCTGCTCGCGCTGACCGTCGCCGGGTGGGGCTTCGCCGCCGGGATGCTCGTCAGCCTCGGCGTCGCGGCG
>JBKJQM010000279.1:0-3203 GCA_046594005.1 Mycobacteriales bacterium | reverse complement strand
GTGGCAGCCGGGACCAGGCCGGCGGCGACCGCGGCCGCCGAGCCGCCGGAGGAGCCGCCCGTCTGGTGGCCGGTCGACCACGGGTTGGGGGTGATGCCGAAGGTCTGCGACTCGGTGAACGGCCACAGCGCCAGCTCGGGCAGGTTCGTCGTGCCGACGACCACGGCGCCGGCGGCCCGCAGCCGCCGTACGAGCTCCGCGTCGCGCCCGGCGACCGGCTCCGGCGAGCCGGTGCCCATGGAGGGCGAGTGGCCCTCGACGTGGACGTTGTCCTTGACCGCCACCGGGATGCCGAGCAGCGGCCGGTCCTCGCCCGCCGAACGTGCGGCGTCGGCCTGAGCCGCCTCCGCCCGTGCCCGCTCCGGGAACGTCGTGCGGAACGCGTTCAGCCGGCCGTCCAGCCGGGCGATGCGCTCGAGCGAGATCTCCACCAGCTCGACGGAGGTCACCCGGCCCTCGCGCAGCAGCGCGAGCTGGCCGAGCACGCCGGCGAAGGCGACGTCGGTGACGTCCAGATCGGGGTCCACGGTGCTCCTCGAGGTCGGGAGCCGGAGACTAGGCGGTCTGGCGGTGGCCCCCAGGACCCTCGAGGCCCTCGGGCGCCTTGCCCGTGATCTTCATCTTCGCGGTGGCGGTGCCGCGGGTGGCGAGCAGGCGGGCGACGGCCATCGCGACGCCGCTGGCTACGGCCCAGGAGATGGCCTCGCTCCACGGCGTGCCCGGCGAGGCGGGGTCTGCGGGGGGCTCGGAGTGCTTGGTCTTCTTCCACGCGGCGCTCAGCGCCTTGTCGCTGACCTTGCGCGCCACCATCCCGGTCCCGATGCCGACCAGCTTGGACCCGACTGCCATGTCACTCCTTCGATCGTCCGCTGCTCGTGCGCCGTCCTGGTCCCCGTGCCCGCGTCGGCTGCCGCGACACGTGCGAGCCGGCGCAGGCGCGACGCTAGGCGCGGAGCCGGAGCGCCTCGGCCAGCTGCTCGGGGTGCCGGCTGCCGACCAGCCAGTACGGCGTGTCGTCCGCCGGGTCCTCAACCTGCACCCGCACCGACCGGCTCAGCCACGGGCGCGTCGCGACGTACGCCCGTGACTCGGCCGCCGGCCCCCGCACCCGGCGGGTGCCCTCGCGGTCGAGGACGGTCACGCCGCCGAGCTGGTCGAGGCGGATGCGGGCACCCGGCACGTGCAGGACGCCGTCCGCGACGCGGACCCGGCCGCGCGAGGCCAGCAGCATCGCGATCAGGGCCGGAGGCAGGACCACGACGTACGGCAGGACCGACCGCAGCCCGTCGCCCCCGCCGTGCAGGGTCACGGCGCTGAGCAGCGCGAGTCCCAGGACCGCGAGCCAGACGGCGGGCGGGGGTACGAGCCGCTCGTCGTACGCCGTGCCCGCGCTCACGGCAGGAACGGGATCCGCACCGGCATCGAGCGCAGTCCGGTCGTCGCCGCCTTGACGAAGTCGGTCACGACGGTGGGCAGCAGCGTCTCGGCCAGGATGCCGCCGACGGCGTCGGCGCCGACGACGTAGCGGGCCAGCGGCACCGGGTTGCCCAGCGCGATGCGGACCGTGCGGGCGACCCACACCGGGTCGGGCAGCTTGTCGCTCTTCGCGCCGACGGCCTCCGCTCGCGCGTACGCCGCGGCGTAGCGGGCGCTGGTCGCAGCCGGGAAGCCGCCCTCCTTCGCGGCCGACCAGATGTCGGTGCCGAACATGCCGGGCTCGACGAGCACGACCCGTACGCCGTCCGGCTCGACCTCCATCCGCAGCGCGTCGGTGACGGCCTCCAGCGCGTGCTTGGACGCGCAGTACCAGCCCATCAGCGGCGTGGACAGGCGCCCGGCGACCGAGCTCATGTTGACGATGCGGCCCTCGCCGCGCTCCTTCATGGCCGGCAGCACGAGGCGGGCCAGCCGGATCGGGGCGACGACGTTGGTCTCCAGCTGCGCCCGTGCCTGCTCGTCGCTGACGTCCTCGACGGCGCCGGACTGGGCCCAGCCGGCGTTGTTCACCAGGCCCCAGGGGCCACCGCCCGTCATGCCCGCGATGCGCTCGACGCCCGCGACGCAGCTGTCGGCGTCGTCGACGTCCAGCTCGGTCGTGCGCACCTGCACACCCCGCTCCGCGGCGGCGCGCTCGACGACCTCGGCCTTCTCGGCGGAGCGCACGGTGCCGATGACGTCGTAGCCCGCGCCGGCCAGCTCCAGCACCGTCACCAGCCCGATGCCGCTGTTCGCCCCGGTGACGACCACTGACCTGCTCACGACTGCTCCCTCGCTCGGAGCACCGACCGTACGTCGGTGCGCGGGTACGGTCTTGCCCGGCCCGGAGTGGGGCCACCCGCGGACTCGAGGAGGGCACGGCCGGTGCTGGAGGTCCTCGTCCGCCGACTGGACCCGGAGGTGCCGCTCCCGGCCTACGCGCACCCCGGCGACGCCGGCTGCGACCTGGTGACCACAGAGGATGCGGACGTGGCACCGGGGGAGCGGGTCCTGCTCAGGACCGGGCTGTCGCTGGCGCTGCCCGACGGGTACGCCGCGTTCGTCCACCCGCGCTCCGGCCTGGCGGCACGGCACGGTGTGGGCATCGTCAACAGCCCCGGCACCGTGGACGCGGGCTACCGCGGCGAGATCCAGGTCGTCGTCATCAACCACGACCCGCGTGAGGTGCTGCGGCTGCGCCGCCTGGACCGCGTCGCCCAGCTGGTCGTGCAGCGGGTCGAGCAGGTGACGTGGCGGGAGACCGACGGCGACCTGCCGGAGTCGGCCCGCGGCCACGCTGGGCACGGCTCGACCGGCGGGTTCAGCAGCAGCACCGACAGCGCAGTGCGAGAGGGGTGAGTCGGGTGTTCCGACGCAAGAAGAAGGACGAGGCCGACCTCGAGGACGGTGTCGAGGAGGAGGCGTCCGTCGAGGCCGCTCCCGAGGAGCCGGTCGCCCCTGCCCGTCCGCGGGGCCCGTGGGACGACGACGACGCCCCGGACGACGAGGTCAACCGCATCGACCTGGGCGGGATGCAGGTGCCGGTCCCGCCGGACACCGAGGTGCGCGTCGACGTCAGCCCCGAGGGCGAGGTTGTCGCGGCCACCCTCGTGCAGGGCGCCAGCGCCATGCAGGTCAACGTCTTCGCCGCTCCCCGCCGCGCGGGCATCTGGGACGAGGTCCGGGCCGAGATCGCCGAGGCGCTCAACACCGGCGGCGGCCGGGCG
>JBKJQM010000111.1:0-4312 GCA_046594005.1 Mycobacteriales bacterium | reverse complement strand
CGTCGAGGACGGCGTCCTGCACGTGCCGGGCGCACGCATCCGCCTCGACCAGCTCGGCGGCGTGACCGTCCTGGACCGCGAGGGCACCCGCCGGGTGCGGGGGCCGGCGGCCGAGCCCCGGGCGTACGTCGCGACGCGCCCGTGGGTGAGCCGATCGGTGCGGGTGCAGGTCGAGGACCCGTCGGACGACACGCCGTACTGGCTGGTCGGCAGCCGGCACCCCGAGCAGCTGGCCGAGGCGCTGCGCTCTCGGTAGTCCGCTGACGGGTCAGGGGCAGGTCGACGCCGGAGTACCCCGGCACGTGTCCTGCGCACCTCCCGCGGGCACGGGACCCGGACGGCGAACACGCGCGGACGATCGAGGGAGTGACATGGCAGTCGGGTCGAAGCTGGTCGGCATCGGGACCGGGATCGTGGTGCGCAAGGTCAGCGACAAGGCGCTCGGCGCGGCGTGGAAGAAGACCAAGCACACCGAACCGCCGGCCGACCCCGCCTCGCCGGGCACGCCGTGGAGCGAGGCCATCTCGTGGGCCGTCGCCAGCGGCGTGGCCATGGCCGTCGCGCGGCTGCTCGCCACCCGCGGCACCGCCACCGCGAAGATGAAGATCACGGGCAAGGCGCCTGAGGGGCTCGAGGGTCCCGGGGGCCGCCGCCAGACCGCCTAGTCTCCGGCTCCCGACCTCGAGGAGCACCGTGGACCCCGATCTGGACGTCGCCGACGTCGCCTTCGCCGGCGTGCTCGGCCAGCTCGCGCTGCTGCGTGAGGGCCGCGTGACGTCCGTCGAGCTGGTGGAGATCTCGCTCGCGCGCATCGCCCGGCTGGACGGCCGGCTGAACGCGTTCCGCACGACGTTCCCGGAGCGGGCACGGGCGGAGGCGGCTCAGGCCGATGCTGCCCGTGCGGCGGGCGAGGACCGGCCGCTGCTCGGCATCCCGGTGGCGGTCAAGGACAACGTGCACGTCGAGGGGCACGCCCCGTCCATGGGTACCGGCTCCCCAGAGCCGGTCGCCGGGCGCGACGCCGAGCTCGTACGTCGGCTCCGGGCCGCCGGCGCCGTGGTCGTCGGCACGACGAACCTGCCCGAGCTGGCGCTGTGGCCGTTCACCGAGTCGCAGACGTTCGGCATCACCCGCAACCCGTGGTCGACCGGCCACCAGACCGGAGGCTCGTCCGGCGGCTCGGCGGCCGCGGTCGCTGCCGGCCTGGTGCCGGCAGCCACCGCGTCCGACGGCGGCGGCTCAATCCGGGTCCCCGCTGCAGCCTGTGGGCTCGTGGGCCTGAAGCCGCAGCGCGGCAAGGTGCCCCTGTTGCCGGACCTCGAGCACTGGAACGGCCTGTCCTCGGCGGGCATCCTCACCCGGACGACCGCCGACCAGGCGCACGTCCTGTCCGTCCTGACGGACGGCCAGATCCCCTCGGTCGTCGGCGATCCCGGCGTCCTGCGCATCGCCTGGTCGACGAAGGCGCCCGTCCCGACACCCGTGCACCCGGCGGTCCTCGGGGCGCTGCAGGGCGCCGTCGCGACGCTGCGCGGGCTCGGGCACACCGTGGAGGCGGGCGACCCGGACTACTCCCGCGTGCAGGCGTCGTTCCTGCTCCGGTACGGCCGCGGCGTGCGCGACGACCTGGTCCGGCTGGTCGACCCGAGTGCCACCGAGCAGCGCACCCGGGCCGTCGCAGCCGTCGGTGCCCGCATCTCCGACACCGCCTTGGCCCGTGCCCGCCGGTGGGGCGACGAGGCCGCCGTACGCCTGTCCGCCTTCCCCGGCGGCGCCAACGTGCTGCTGACACCGACCCTGGCCGCGCCGCCGCGCGCCGCCGGCAGCGTCACCGGGCTGCGCACCCTCGTCGTCGCCGGCCGGGTCGTGCCCTTTACGCCCGCGTGGAACGTGACCGGGCAGCCGGCGATTTCCCTGCCGGCCGGACTCAGCGCCGACGGGCTGCCCCTCGCGGTGCAGCTCGTCGGGAAGCCGGACAGCGAGGAGCTGCTGCTCGCCCTGGCGGCGCAGTTCGAGGCAGCCACCGGCTTCGCGACACGCAGACCGCCGTCGTAGCGCTGCGGAGTCGTTCGGTGAACGGTGGGTAACGTTCACCGCGTGAGCTCACCCGCGCCCCTGCTGGGCGGCGACCTGGACGGCCTGCTGGCCAGTCGCCTGCGCCGCGGCCTCGCCGACAGCCCGCTCGCGCGGCGGCGCGCGACCATCGTCTTCGACGCCAGCGACGCCGGCGTCTGGACCGTGAGCATCGCCGGCGGCCGGGGCAGCGTCCGGCGCGGCTCCGCGCCCGAGCCGACCCTGCTCGTCCGCAGCAGCGCGCACGTCCTGGCCGACGTCGTCGCCGGCCGCACCAGCGGCGTGCACGCCTTCCTCGACGGCCGCCTCACGGTGCGCGGCGACCTGGCCCTGAGCCTGCAGCTCGACGGCCTGTTCGCCACCGACGCCGAGCGCGCACCGGAGCTGCCGCGGTCCAAGGAGGTGCTCGCCATGGGCGTGCGCACCTCCTACCTCGAGGCCGGCCCGCAGGACGCGCCGCCGGTCCTGCTGCTGCACGGGCTCGGGGCCACGAACGCCTCGATGCTCCCGGTCCTGGCCAACCTCGCCGCCGACCACCGCGTGCTGGCTCCCGACAGCCCCGGCTTCGGCGCCTCCGCCGCGCCGCGCGCGCCCTACAACCCGGCGTGGTTCGCCGCCTGGGTCGAGGCGTTCCAGCGCGCGACCGGCAGCCGTGGCGCGGTCCTGATCGGCAACAGCCTCGGCGGCCGCATCGCGCTGGAAGCCGGTCTCAGCCACCCGAAGTCGGTCAAGGCGCTGGTCCTGCTCACGCCGTCGCCCGCGTTCCGTCGCCTGCGGCAGTACATCCCGATGGTCCGCCTGGTCACGCCCGAGCTGGCCCGCATCCCGCTGCCGATGAGCCACCGGCTGTTCGTCGAGGCCATCCGCGCGATGTTCAGCGACGCCGACCGGCTGCCCCAGCCGTGGTACGACGCCGCCGCCGACGAGGCGGTGCGGGTCATGCAGAGCAGCCGGCACCGCGTCGCCTTCTTCTCGAGCGCCCGCCAGATCTACCTCGAGGACGCGTACGGCAAGAACGGCTTCTGGCACCGACTCCCCGGCCTGCTGCCGCCGGCGCTGTTCGTCTGGGGCGACCGCGACCGGCTGGTGCCGTCGTCGTTCGCGCGGCACGTCGCCGATGCGCTCCCGAGCGCCGGGCAGATCGTGCTCGAGGACTGCGGTCACGTGCCGCAGTTCGAGCACCCGCACGACACGATGGCGATGATCCGCGGGTTCCTCGAGCACCTGTAGGGCGCCGGTCACGGGGTAGGGCGCCACGGTGCAGACGTTCCTCCCGTACCCGGACCTGCGCGCCAGCTGCGTCGTCCTCGACGACCGGCGCCTGGGCAAGCAGCGCGTCGAGACCTTCCAGATCCTGCGCGCGCTGACCTGGCCGGAGTACGCCTGGAAGAACCACCCCGCCGTACGGATGTGGCGCGGCTTCCTCCCGGCGCTGGTCGAGTACGGCATCGAGAGCTGCCGGGAGTGGACGAGGCGGGGGTACGCCGACTCGGTCGCCGACCAGCTGCTCGCCTGGACCGCCGGCCGGGTCCCCTGCGGTGAACCGCGCCCGCCGTGGTTCGGCCTCGAGGCGCTGCACCTGTCGCACCGCTCGGCGCTGCTGCGCAAGGACCCGGCGTACTACCGGCCCCTGTTCGACGCTCTCGGGAACACCGACGAGCCGGACGACCTGCCCTACCTGTGGCCGCTGGACGTCTTCCCCCGCTGGCCGGTACGCGCCGTCGGGCGTGCGCTGGACGTGGCGGCGGGTCTGCGGCTGCTGGGCTTCGACGAGCCCCGGCCCGGACAGGCAGAGGCGGTCGAGGCGGTCCGCGTCGGCCGGGACGCGGTGCTGGTGTCGCGGCCCGGCACCGGCGGCTCCGCGGCCGGGTTGCTCGCCGGGTTGGTGACGCCCGGCCGGACGCTGTGGGTGCGCCCGCCGTGGGGGCCGCAGGCCGGTCCGGTGATGGCCGTCCCGCTGCCCGCGCGGCGCGTCGTCGAGGTCAGCGGCGACAGGCCGCCCGCCACCGCACGCCCACCGGGCGAAGTGGACCGGGCCGCGATGCACGCGGAGACGCTGCCGCCGGAGTTCGTCTTCACGACGCCGGAGGGCGCCGAGGCGCTGCCCGACGCGGGGCTGGTCGTCGTCGACCGCGCCCACGCGCTCACCGCCGCCGGCGCAGGGCGGGTGGCCGCCGTCCGCGGGCGGACGCCGCTGCTCGTGCTCGTCCCGCTCGCCGGCGTCCGCTCGCGGGACGAG
>JBKJQM010000002.1:0-4388 GCA_046594005.1 Mycobacteriales bacterium | reverse complement strand
CAGCCGGTCGGCGTCGTCGCTGCGGATGGGCCGCAGGTGCGCCGTGCCGCCGTCGGTGAGGACGACGTCGGCCTCCCACGCACGCGGGTAGGGCAGCGGGTCGCCGGTCATCTGCTCATCCGTCCACCGTGGAGGGACGCGGGCCGAAGCGCCGGTCGAGGTCCGCCCGCTGCTCGGCGACGAGCACCGTCGTCCGGAGGTCGCGGGCGGGCGCGGCGGGGTCGGTCGCCGTGACCTTGATGGCGGACAGCGGCGAGATGCGGCTCGTCCACACGGCTCTGGTCGCCTCGTCGACGGCGACCTGCGGCGTCCCGGTCGGCTCCAGTTGCAGGTCCATCAGGACGTTGCCGCGGGTGCTGGCGTCGAGGACGTAGCGCACCTGCGCCCCCGCGACACCCGGCAGCCCGGCCAGCTCGGTCTGCAGCCGCGCGGCCTCCGCCCGACTGCGGCGCTCCTGCGCGCTGTCGTCCTGCAGCTGCGCGCAGCCGCCCGAGGTCAGCGCTGCGGCGACCAGCAGCGGCAACAGGCGGGTGGGGCGCACGCCGTCACCGTGCCACGCGCGGCCCCACGCCGAAGACGGTGGTGGTGACGGTGTGCGTCTCCCCCTGACCCCCGAAGAACGCGCCGGCGCTGTCGAGCCAGGCCTGTACGGCGTCGGCCTCGTCCTGCTCGAGGGCCAGGTCGAGTGCCGCTGCGCCGGGCACGTAGCTGGTGGTCGTGCTGTGGTTCTCGCCCGCGCTGCCGTGCTGCGCGTCGAAGACGACCGTGATGTGGTGCGCCCCGTCGCCGTTCGCGCGGCCGTCGAGGTGGGGCACCAGGTCGTGCGCGTTCTCCAGCGACAGCACCTCCGTCCCTGGCGGCACCGGCATGCCACCGACCGGCGAGCCGGCGGTGACGACGTGCGTGATGGCGTACCGGCCGTCGAGCTCGGTCGCGGCCCGCACGGCCAGCATCCCGCCCTGGCTGTGCCCGATGAGCATCACCGGCTGTCCCTGCTCGACGCCTGCCTGCGCCAGCACCTGGCGCAGCGCCTCGAGGCGGGCGTTGTCCTCGCCGGCCATCAGCTCGAGGTTGGTGGCGAGGTCGTTGACGTACGGCCGGGGCGCTTCGGGGGTGAGCTGCCAGTCCTTGGTGCCGGGGAGGTCGACGACGAACGACACGAGCTGCCGCCCGTCGGTACCGGTGGCGACGATCCGCGTCACCCCGATGTCCCCCTGCGTAGAACCGGACGAGTCGGCCAGGTCGTTGCGGCGGTCGAGCCTGCGAAGCAGGTCGCCGATGCCGCCGGGCACGGCGTTCGCGAGCGGATCGGGGTCCATGCGGCCCTCGCCGACGGCGGGGCGGGCAGGCTCGTAGAGCAGCGCCATCAGGCCCGCGCTCTCCGACAGGTCACGGGGCAGGAGCGCCTCCCCCGTGACCGCCCGGAAGACCGTGCCGCCGAGCAGCGGCAGCGGCCCGGCCAGTCCGCGACTCAGCGGCGCGGTGGCCGCGGGGACCGCGGTCAGCACCTCGTCGAGGACCGAACGCCGCGACCTCCCGCTTACCCTGCGTCAGGGCGGTGTCCGGGTCATCCGGGTCGTCGAACACCATCGCTGCGGCCCGGCCCGTCACGGCGGCCAGGGCGGTCGCCATCTCGGTCGCGGTGCAGGCGACGACCACCTGCGCCATCCCGTCCGGCAACGCCCGGCCGCGGACCCCGGCGGTCTTCTTCGCCGTCTCGTGCCGGCGGCGGGCGGCTTGCGGGTCGACCAGGATCGCGGCGCGCTTCGCCGCCGCCCGCAGCTCACCCGGGGTGCGGTCCTGCTCCGGGCCGTCGAGCACGGCGGCGAGCACGGCGGCGGCGTGGGGCGGGTCGAGGTGGCTGATCTCGTCCAGCAGCGCCAGGGCGTGCCCGACGCCGACCTGCTCGAGCTCGAGCGCGACGACCAGCCGCGGCTGCGCCATCAACGCCAGCGCCGTCCCGGCCCGCTGCTGCCCGGTCACCGGCGACACGTTCAGCACGCACGCGACCTCACCGTGCACGAACTCCACATGCTCCGGCTCAGCGGTCTCGTACATCCGCGCGATCGCCCGGCACTCCGCGACGAACGCGACTGCCTGCGCCCGCGCCGCCGCCCGCAACGCACCCGTCACCACCGGCGACGAAGGGAACAGCAGGTCTCTCACAGCACTGACAGTAGAGGCGACCTCCGACAGAACTGGGCGCGAGATCGCCTGCAGTGGCGGGGATCTAGGACGCAGGAGACGCGACCGCCTGCGGCCCGACCTTCAGCGTCGGCAGCTCGATCGGCAGGCACGACATCGCCATCGGGTCACCGCCGGCCAGGGCAGTGACGCGCGCGGCCGCCTCGTCCAGCCGCTTCTCGGGCAGCCGACCCGCGGTGACCGCCTCGACGAGCGCGTCGCGCATCCGGGTCGCCTGGTTGCCGTCGGTCGCGAGGACGGCGTCCGCGCCGGCGCTGACCGCGCGCACCGCCGCCTCCGGGAAGTCGAAGCGCAGGTTGACCGCACCCATGCCGACGCTGTCGGTCATGGCGACGCCCTGGAAGCCCATCTCGCGCAGCAGTGCGTAGGCCTTGGGGGACATGGAGGCCGGCAGGTCTCCGTCCAGCGCGGCGTAGCCCAGGTGGTTGAGCATCACGATCGGAGCGCCCGCGTCGACGGCCTGCTGGAACGGCAGCAGGTCGCTCGAACGCAGCTCTTCTACCGACGTCGGCACGACGGAGCCGGTCTTGTGCGTGTCGGTCGTGGAGCGGCCCTGGCCCGGGAAGTGCTTGACCGTCGGCGTGACGCCGGCGTCGACCAGGCCGGTGGAGAAGGCCAGGCCGTACTCCGCCGCCTTGGCCGGGTCGTTGCTGAAGGAGCGGTCGCCGACGATGCCACCGGAGGGACCGGCGTCGAGGTCGAGCAGGGGAGCGAGGTCGACCGTGACGCCGACGTCCTTCAGCCGCGTGCCGACGCCCTTCGCGTACGCGCGCACCTGCTCGGGCGTCATCTGCCGCGCGAGACGTCGCGGCGACGGGCCGGCGCCGACGATCAAGCGCGTGACGGCGACCCGGCCGGACTCCTCGTCGGTCGAGACCAGCATCGGCCGGCCGGCCCGCGCGCGGATGCCGTCGGTGAGCGCCTTGAGCTGCTCGGCCGACTCGACGTTGGGCTCGGACAGGAAGATGCCGCCGACGCCGAGGTCGGCGACGGTCGTGGCGAGCGCGTCATCCGGGCCGGTGACTCCGGGGATGCCGACGACCAGGGTCGCGGCGGCACGCTGGGCGAGCGGCGCCGGGGTGCACGACGGTGCGGCGCTCGCGGGAGCGGCGGAGGCGGCGCCATCGGCGGACGGGGTCGACGTGGAGCTCCCGCACCCGGCCAGCAGGGCAGCAGCGGCGAGGACGCCGGAGGAGCGGCGGATGCAGGGGCGGGGCACCGACAAAGGGTACGGGCGCGGTGTCCGGAACCCCGTCCGGCGCAGCACCGGGCTAGCGTTCCTGCACTGTCGATGCAACCCGAGCGCCGCACGCGAGCGCTGCAACCCGAGGAGACCCGTCGTGCCGCTGGACCCCGTGCTCGCCTCCGTGCTCGACATGATGGCCGCCAGCGGGTCGCCGTCACTGGCCAGCGGCACGCCCGAGCAGGCCCGAGCGGGCTTCCGCATGATGACCGTCGGCCTGCGCGACGCCAGCACGCTGGACCAGGTGAAGAGCGTGGAGAACAGCACGATCCCCGGCGCCGCCGGCGACATCGGCGTGCGCACCTACCGCCCCGAGGCCGACGGCCCGGTCCCGACGATCGTCTTCTTCCACGGCGGCGGCTTCGTCATCGGCGACGTGGACACGCACGACGACCACGCCCGGCTCCTCTGCAAGCGGGTCGGCGCCGTCGTCGTCAGCGTCGACTACCGGCTCGCCCCGGAGACCCCTTTCCCCGGCGGCTACGACGACTGCCTGGCCGCCTTCCGCTGGGTCGTCGAGAACGTCGCCGACCTCGGTGGCGACGTCTCCCGCATCGCTGTCGCCGGTGACAGCGCCGGTGGCAACCTGTCGGCGGCCGTGGCCCTGGCAGCCCGCGACGCCGGTCTGCCGCTGGCGGCGCAGCTGCTGCTCTACCCGGCCGTCGACTTCGTCGAGAGCGAGGACCACGCGTCGCGTGCCGAGAACGCCGAGGGCTACTTCCTCACGGCCGAGGACATGCGCTGGTTCAGTGACCACTACCTCGCCGACGTCGACCACGCCAGCGACCCGCGCGCGTCCGTGCTCGCGTCACCGGACCTCAGGGGCGTCGCACCGGCCATCGTGGCCACGGCGGAGTACGACCCGCTGCGCGACGAGGGCGAGGCGTACGCCGCTGCGCTCGAGGCCGCCGGCGTCCCCGTCGTGAAGCACCGCTACGAC
>JBKJQM010000439.1:0-4958 GCA_046594005.1 Mycobacteriales bacterium | reverse complement strand
CGCGACGCGCACTTCATCACCAGCCGCATCTGCGGCATCTGCGGCGACAACCACGCCACCTGCTCCTGCTACGCCCAGAACATGGCGTACGGCGTGCAGCCGCCGGCGGTCGCAGAGTGGATCGTCAACCTCGGCGAGGCGGCCGAGTACATGTTCGACCACAACATCTTCCAGGAGAACCTGGTCGGGGTCGACTACTGCGAGCGGATGGTCAAGGAGACCAACCCGTCGGTGCTCGCCAAGGCGGAGAACACCCGAGCCGCGGGCGAGGGCGCGCACGGCTACCGGACCATCGCCGACATCATGCGGGCACTCAACCCGTTCACCGGCGAGTTCTACCGCGAGGCCTTGCAGGTGAGCCGGTGGACGCGCGAGATGTTCTGCCTCATGGAGGGGCGGCACGTCCACCCGTCGACGCTCTACCCGGGCGGCGTAGGCACCGTCGCCACGATCCAGCTGATGACCGACTACATGACGCGGCTGATGCGCTACGTCGAGTTCATGAAGAAGGTCGTGCCGATGCACGACGACCTGTTCGACTTCTTCTACGACGCACTGCCCGGCTACGAGAAGGTCGGCCTCCGACGGACGCTGCTCGGCTGCTGGGGGTCGTTCCAGGACCCGGAGCACTGCAACTTCTCCTACAAGGACATGGAGGCCTGGGGTCGCAAGATGTTCGTGACGCCGGGGGTCGTCGTGGACGGCAAGCTCGTCACGACCAGCCTCGTCGACATCAACCTGGGCATCCGCATCCTGCTCGGCAGCTCGTACTACGACGACTGGCAGGACCAGGAGCAGTTCGTCAAGAACGACCCGCTCGGCAACCCCGTCGACATGCACCACCCGTGGAACCAGCACACGAACCCGAAGCCGCAGAAGCGCGACCTCGACGACAAGTACAGCTGGGTGATGTCCCCGCGCTGGTTCGACGGTCAGGACCACCTGGCCCTCGACACGGGGGGCGGGCCGCTCGCCCGCCTCTGGTCGACGGCGCTCGCCGGCCTGGTCGACATCGGCTACGTGAAGGCCACTGGCACCAGCGTCCAGATCAACCTGCCGAAGACGGCGCTGAAGGGCCCGGTCAGCTTCGAGTGGAAGATCCCGCAGTGGAGCAACACCTTGGAGCGCAACCGGGCGCGCACGTACTTCCAGGCGTACGCGGCCGCCTCTGCACTCCACTTCGCGGAGAAGGCACTGGAGGAGATCCGGGCCGGCCGCACCAAGACCTGGGAGACCTTCGAGGTCCCGGACGAGGCCATCGGCTGCGGCTTCACCGAGGCCGTGCGCGGAGTGCTGTCGCACCACATGGTCATCAAGGACGGCAAGATCGCGAACTACCACCCGTACCCCCCGACCCCCTGGAACGCCAACCCGCGTGACGTCTACGGGACGCCCGGCCCGTACGAAGACGCCGTGCAGGACCAGCCGCTGTTCGAGGAGAACAGCCGGGAGAACTTCAAGGGGATCGACATCATGCGGACCGTCCGCAGCTTCGACCCGTGCTTGCCGTGCGGGGTGCACATGTACCTGGGCGAGGGCAAGACGCTCAAGAAGGTCCACTCGCCGACGGCTGCGGTCTCGGGCGACGAGTGACGTCGCCGGCCGGAGACCCGACCGCGTGCGGTGAGCGCATCGAGTCACTGCTCGAGGCGAGCGCCGCCGCGGGGCCGGTCGCCCGCGAGCGCGCGGAGGAGCTGGTCCGGCTCGTGGTGGAGCTCTACGGGGCCGGACTCGAGCGGGTCATGGAGATCGCATACGACGCAGGCAAGCTGGACGACGAGCTGCTCGGCGCCCTCGCCGGGGACGAGCTGGTGTCGGGCCTGCTGCTCGTGCACGGCCTGCACCCGTACGGCGTCGAGGAGCGCGTCGAGCGCGCGCTGGACGACGTGCGCCCGTACCTCGGCTCGCACGGCGGAGACGTCACGCTGCTGGAGGTGACCGCCGACGGCGTCGTCCGGCTGCAGCTGCTCGGCAGCTGCGACGGCTGCGCCTCCTCAGCGGTCACCCTCGAGCTCGCCGTCGAGGAGGCCATCCGCGCCGCCGCACCCGAGGTGGTGGCGATCGAGGTCGCGGAGGTGGCGAAGCCCGCCGGCGTGATCCCGGTCGCGTCCCTGACCGAGCGGCTGCGCACCAACGAGCGCGGGACGTCGCACTGGGCGCCGGTCGGCCGGCTCGACGAGCTCGCGGTCGGTGGGCTGCACCGCGTGACCGTCGACGGCGCCGACGTCGTGCTCTGCCGGCTGCTGTCCGGGGTCTACGCCTACCGCGACTGCTGCCCCTCGTGCTCGTCGACGTTCGAGGGGGCGGGGCTGCAGCGCTCGCCGGCCACGCCCGGCAGCGCGGTGCTGACCTGCCACGGCTGCGGGGCGCACTTCGACATCCGGCGGGCCGGTGCCGACATGGACGATGCGGCCCGCCACCTCGAGCCGGTACCGCTGCTGGAGCGCGACGGACTGGTCGAGATCGCAGTACGGGCAGCGGTTCCTGCATGACCGCGTCGGCCGGGGCCCTGTCCGTCCTCGCGCGGATCCGCGCCGGACGACCCGAGCCCTCACCGTACGAGCGGTGCGAGATGTGCCTCGCGCCGGTGGCGGCCGAGCACCAGCACGTCGTCAACGTGGGTACCCGGTCGATGCTCTGCACCTGCCGCCCGTGCTACCTGCTGTTCACGCACGACGACGCCGCGCTGTCCCACCGGGCGGTGCCGGACCGCTACCTGGCGTTCCCGGACCTGCCGGCGCCCGTCTGGGACGAGCTCGAGCTGCCCGTCGGGACCGCTTTCCTGTTCATCAACTCCGCCCTGGAGCGGGTGGTCGCCTTCTACCCCGGCCCGGCCGGCGCCACGGAGTCGGAGCTGTCGCTCGACGCCTGGGACCGCGTCGTCGCTGCGGCGCCCGGCCTCGGCACCCTCCGGACGGACGTCGAGGCGCTGCTGGTCCACACGACCGACCAGCAGGTCGAGGCGTTCCTCGTGCCGATCGACACCTGCTACGAGCTGGTCGGCCACCTGCGCCAACTGTGGCGGGGCTTCGACGGCGGACAGGACGTGCGCCTGCACCTGCGGACCTTCTTCGACGGCGTCCGGGCGAGGTGCCGACCGGCATGACGGAGCTCCGGATCGAGGTCCTCGACATCCGTGCCCAGGAGCACGCCGCTGCGCCGCACCTGCAGTTCCGGCTGCGCATCTCCGAGAGCAGCGGCGCGGTGGTGCACGCCATCGCGCTGCGCTGCCAGCTGCGGATCGAGCCGCAGCGGCGCCCGTACGACGACGGCGAGCAGGAAGGACTGCGCGACCTGTTCGGCACCCGCGAGCGGTACGACACGACGCTCAAGCCCTTCCTGTGGACGCACGCGACGGCCCTGGTGCAGGGCTTCCAGGGCAGCGCCGATGTCGACCTGCCGGTCGCGTGCACCTACGACTTCGACGTCAGCGCCACCAAGTACCTGCACGCGCTCAAGGGCGGTGACGTGCCGCTGGTCCTGCTGTTCAGCGGCACCGTGTTCACGCGCGGCACGACCGGCTTCTCGGTGGAGCAGCTGTCGTGGTCGCTCGAGGCCCCCTGCCGGCTCCCGGTCGCGGAGTGGCGCCGGCTGATGGACCTGTACTTCCCGGGTGGCGGCTGGATCCGGCTGGACCACGACGCGCTCGACGCACTCACCCGGTTCCGGTCCGACCGCGGCCTGACGACGTGGGAGCAGACCCTCGCGGCGCTGCTGCCGCTCGAGGCAGGGGTGTCATGACGCTGACCGCCGCCCGCCAGGTCGCCGACGCCGTCCTCTACGAGGGCTACCTGCTCTACCCCTACCGCGCGTCGTCGTCGAAGAACCAGGTGCGCTGGCAGTTCGGCGTCCTCGGCCCGGCGGGCGCCGCCGAGGCGTTCGTCGGTGAGCCTCCGGGCATGTCCGCGGAGGTCGTCCTGGAGCGCCGGTCCGGCGCGACCGTCGACGTCCTGCTGCGCTTCCTGCAGGTGCAGTCCCGGGTGGTCCAGGAGCGGACGAGCGACGGCTGGACCACGGTCGACGCGCTCGTCGTCGGGGGCACCCGGTGGATCCCGTTCCACGAGGCCGTCGCGCGGGAGGTCCCGCTGCTCGGGCTGTCCACCGAGCAGCACAGCGACCTGCCGGTCGAGGTCCCGGGCGGCGAGGAGGTCGAGGACCTGCACGACGGGGAGCGCCTCGTGGGCCGCCTGGTGCGCACCCGCTGGCCGCTGTCCGGGCACGTCGGCACCTCGGTCGGGCGCGGCCACGACGGCCGGCTGATCGTGCTGCGCGTGTCGGTCGACAACCGCACCGCGTGGCCGGCGAGCACGGAGGACGGGTGGACCGAGCGCGACGTCGCCGCGCGCTACTCCTTCGTCGGCACGCACCTGCTCATGACCGCGGAGGGCACCCGTGTCGTGCCACTGCTGGACGGCCCCGACTGGGCAGCGGCCGACGCCGCGTCCTGCGTGCAGTCGCGGTGCTGGCCGGTGCTCATCGCCGACGACGCGGGGACCGACGCCGTCCTCGTCTCGCCGATCATCCTGGGTGACCACCCGACCATCGCGCCGGAGAGCGCGGGCGACCTGTTCGACGCGACCGAGATCGACGAGATCCTGACGCTGCGCATCATGACCATGACCGACGAGGAGAAGGCCGACGCCCGCGGCACCGACCCCCGGGCCGCGGCCATCCTCGCCCGCTGCGACGCCATCACGGACGCCTCGATGGACCTGCTCCACGGGGCCCGCCGCGGCGACGACGTGTCGGGCACGGACGAGGAGGTCCCCTGGTGGGACGCCGACCAGGACGCCCGGGCCGAGCCTGAGGTCGATGTCGTCGTGGTCGCGGGCGTGCCGGTGTCGCAGGGCACCCGCGTCCTGCTCCGCCCGTCGCGCCGGGCCGACGCCCAGGACATCTTCCTGGCCGGCCTGACGGCGATCGTCGCCCGGGTGTACTTCGACGTCGACGGCAACACG
>JBKJQM010000408.1:0-4721 GCA_046594005.1 Mycobacteriales bacterium | reverse complement strand
GGTCGCCCACGTTCCAGCGGGCGCACTACGCCGTCCTGCACTGGCTGCTCGCCGTCGTCGTGCGCAGCGCGGAGGTGCTGTTCCACCTGCGCCTCATCGACGACGAGGTGGGGTGGTCACCGCTCGACGACGGAGTGCCCGGGTCCAGCAACGCCATGGTCGTGCTGTCGCGCCACGCAGGTCCGGGCGACTCGCTGCTGCTCGTCCGGACGCTGCTGCGCCGGGACCACGACCGCCACCCGCGCATCGTCCTGAAGGACCTGCTACAGCTCGACCCGCTGCTCGACGTCTACCTCAACCGGCTGCCCACGGCGTTCATCACGAGCGGTGCGCGGGACAGCGCGCAGAAGGTGGGAGAGGTCGCCTCGACGCTCGGTGATCGGGACGCGCTGCTCATCTTCCCGGAGGGCGGCAACTTCAGCGAGGAGCGCCGCCGCCGCGCGATCGACCGGCTGCGGATGAAGGGGATGCTCGACAGGGCGGCGGCTGCGGAGCAGATGCGACACCTCCTCCCGCCCCGTCCCGGCGGCGTGGCCGCCGCACTGTCGGCCGCGCCGCACGCCGACGTGGTCCTCGTCGGCCACCGCGGGCTCGACCACCTGTCGACCGTCGGCGACCTCTGGGACGGCTTGCCGATGGACGACGAGGTCCGCCTGCGCTGGGAGTTCCACGCTGCCGCCGACGTCCCGCGGGAGGGCGAGGCGCTGGAGCAGTGGCTGTACGAGCGCTGGCAGGAGATGGACGACTGGGTGGCCGCGGGCCAGCCGGAAGCCACCCGTACGGACCGCTGACGGCAGCGCGGATGATCCCTACTCTGATCTCGTGAGCGCAGTGCGTCCGGAGCGGACCCCGGTGGGTACGGAGCCGGATCTGTGCGCGCCTGCTCCGGTCACCTTCGGACCGGCGCTGCTGCTCGACGCCCTGGCCGCCCTCGCCGCTGCGGACCGGCGCGCCGACGTCGCCGCCGCTGCGCTGCCCCTTCTCGTGGAGGAGCCCGGCGTACGCGCGTGCGCCGTCGTCACGCGCGACCGGGACCGCGCCGTCGTGCTCGCCTCAGCGGGCTACGAGTGCGGGTCGATGACGCCCGGCGCTGTCCTGCCGCTCGACGCCGGGCTGCCCGTCACCGAGGCGGTGCGCACCGGCCGGCTCGTGGAGCGGGGCGCCGGCCCGGCGTGGGTGGCGGTCCCCTTCGGTGGCAGCGCACGGACCGGGGCGCTGCTGCTCAGCCTGACAGCCGCGCCGCCATCGGCCCCCGACGACCTGCTCCGGCTGCACCGTCTGGCCCGCGCCCTCGGCGACGCCCTCGCCCGTGCGGCCGCCCAGGAGCGGTCGGCCGAGGACCTCGTGCTGGTGACGTCGAGCCTCGTGGTGCCCAGCCCTGCGCCGCACTCCGACGTCGCGTTCAGGTCGCTGCCGCACGACGGCGCCGTCGGCGGTGATGTCGCCGTGTGCGTGCCGGACGGCCGAGGTGGTCGCTGGCTGCTCGTCGCGGACGTGTGCGGGTCCGGCCTGACGGCAGCCGTCGCTGCGCGCACCGTCCACACGGCCGCGACGTCGGTCGCGCCGTACGTCGCCACGCCCGTCGACCTGCTCCGCGCCGTGGAGCAGGCGGTGCTGCCGTGCACCGGTCCTGGCTCGTTCGTCACGGCACTGGCGTGCCACCTGCAGGGCACCCGCCTGGTCGCCGCCAGCGCCGGGCATCCCGCTCCCGTGCTCCTGACGGAGGGGCAGGCGCGCGTGCTGCCGGGGGAGGCGGGTCTGCCGCTGGCGCTCGAGACGGGTCGCGCTGCTGACCCGGAGACCGTCGAGCTCGAGCTGCCGGCTGGTGCCGTGCTGCTGCTGCACACCGACGGCCTCACCGACCGGCGCACCGCGGACGGCACCCGCAGCCTCTCCCCGGTCGCGCTGCTGCGAGGGAGCCTGCCCAACGACGTGCAGGACCTCGTCGACCACCTGCTGCGGGTGGCAGAGGAGCACGGCCCGGCGGCCGACGACGTCACGCTGATGGCGCTGCGGGTCGGGCCCTGACCGGCTGGTACGACTGACGGCATGGACCTGCGCCCCTCCCGCCGTCTCACCGCCCTCGCCGTCGCCGGAGCGGCGGCCGCCGCAGCGCGTCGCCGCGCGGCCGCCGGCATGGACACCTCCGACCTCACCGGCCGTACGGCGGTCGTGACGGGTGGCGGCTCCGGCATCGGCCGCTCGCTCTGTCTCCTGTTGGCGCAGCGTGGTGCGACCGTCCACGTCGCCGACCGCGATGCCGCACGTGCCGACACGGTGGCCGCTGAGGTGCGGTCGGCCGGTGGCCGGGCCGTCGCGCACGCGGTAGACGTGACCGACCCCGCGGCGGTCGAGGCGCTGGCCGACGCGGTCTTCGCTGCGGGCCCAGTCGACCTGCTGTTCAACAACGCGGGCATCGGCCACGCGGGTGCTGTGGTCGACACGACGCTCGGCGACTGGCGGTCGCTGGTCGAGGTCAACGTCATGGGCGTCGTGCACGGGCTGCACGCGTTCCTGCCGAGGCTCGTCGCCCAGCCAGGTCGCTCGCACGTCGTCAACACCGCGTCCATGGCAGGCCTGATGCCGAGCGCCGGGATGGTGCCGTACTCCACGACGAAGGCCGCGATCGTCGGCCTGAGCGAGTCGCTCGACCGGGAGGTCGTGGGTCAGGGCGTACGGGTGCACGCGCTGTGTCCCGGCATCATCGCCACCGACATCGTGCGCGCCTCGACGATGCGCGGACCGTGGGTCGAGAAGCAGGCGGGGGTCACCGAGCTGTACGCCACCCGCGGCACCTCCCCCGACGTCGTGGCGCGGCAGGCGCTGGCGGCGGTGCAGGCGGGTCGCACCCTCGTACCGACGCCGCGCTACCAGGTGGTCCCGCCGTGGCTGGTCAGGCGCATCGCTCCCAGCACCGGGGCCGCCCTGTCGGCGTTCATGGTCCGACGGATCAGCGGCGCGTCCTGAGCGGTCACTGTGCCGGGGGCACCACGGTGACCTGGCCGTCCACGCCGTAGCGGCCGCCGGGCCGCGCCACTCGACCACCCGCCCGCCGAACGCGAACCGCATGGGCGCAGTCTCCACGGACTTGCCCCTCCAGGGTCGCCGCCATGTCGCTGCAGTAGTGCCGGACGTGCTCTGACCTGCGTGGCTAGGCTGCCTCCACCGGGAGGGCTCGCCTAGAGGCCGATGGCGGCGGTCTTGAAAACCGCTAGGGGTGCAAGCTCCTCGAGGGTTCGAATCCCTCGCCCTCCGCACTGCGATGTCTGGGACTTCGGCCTACGTCTTGGCGCGACCGCGAGGCCGGTAGTCCGTTCCTGCGGCTGCACCTGCTGTCGGCTCTGCACTGAGTGGAGTCGACGCCGCTCGGCTCCAGCATTTGCTGGACCCACGGCACCGAGGTGGGCCGCCACGAGCGGGCGATGGCGCGGCTCGACGTCGAGAACCGGCTCTGCCCGACGCCGCTGCGCCCCGACGGGGTGGCCGGCTACCTCGCCGTGCTGCACAGCGGACTCGGTGCTGAGTTCGCCTGGCGGGAGCACCCCGGCTTCGCTCGTGACCGGAGGGTGCGCGACTCGACTCGACTCGACACGACACGACACGACGCGACGCGACCGGTCTACGACTCGCACACGCCCCAGGTCTGCGCTCGACATGTACGCAATCGCGTCTGTAAAGTCCGCCAGGTGCCGCATCTGAGGATCGCCGAAGCAGCCTCCCTGCTCGGCGTCAGCGACGACACGGTGCGTCGCTGGGCCGAGCAGGGCCGACTCCGGCTGCAGAAGGGCGAGAACGGGCGTTCCGTGGTGGACGGTGTCCAGCTCGCGTCGCTCGCCCGTGAGCTCGCGGAGCAGCCGGCTGCCGGTGGGCTGGGTCCGCGTTCGGCCCGCAACAGCCTGCGCGGCATCGTCACCCGCGTCACCCGCGACACGGTGATGGCGCAGGTCGAGCTGCAGGCCGGGCCGTTCCGCGTCGTCTCGCTGATGAGCCGCGAGGCCGCCGACGAGCTCGACCTGGAGGTCGGCACCGTGGCCTACGCCTCGATCAAGGCCACCAACGTGGTGGTCGAGCTCGACGACCGACCGCGACCCTGACCCGACCCGATCCATCCCTGATCGGAGGAGACCGCATGCGCCCGTCCTGCTTCCGCCGCACCGCTGTCGCGACAGGCATCGCGCTGTCCTTGGCGCTCACCGGCTGCGGCTCCTCCGACGACGACACCCCGTCGTCAGCAGAGCCCGCCACTACGGCTGGTGCCTCATCGACCCCCGCGGTGTCCGGGACCGTCAACGTCTTCGCCGCTGCCTCGTTGACCGGGTCGTTCGAGCAGATCGCCACCGCGTTCGAGGCGGACAACCCCGGGACCGACGTGGTGTTCAACTTCGGGGCCAGCTCCGCGCTGGCGCAGCAGATCGTCTCGGGTGCAGCGGTCGACGTCTTCGCAGCGGCGAGCCCCGCGACGATGAAGACGGTCACAGATGCCGGTGATGCGGCGGACGCAGCGGTGTTCGTGCGCAACCGGCTGCAGATCGCCGTGCCGCCCAGCAATCCCGGCAAGGTCACCGGCTTGGCCGACTTCACCAAGCCGGCTCTGAAGATCGCCTTGTGCGCGCCGAAGGTGCCGTGCGGAACGGCGGCGGCGAAGGCGTTCACGGCTGCCGGGCTGACGCCGTCGGTCGACACCGAGGAGCAGGACGTCAAGGCCGCGCTGTCCAAGGTCA
>JBKJQM010000269.1:0-3223 GCA_046594005.1 Mycobacteriales bacterium | reverse complement strand
GCACGGTGGAGTACTGCAACCAGCTGCCGGTCGCCGAGCGTCACCCCTACGGCGGTGACCTCGTCTACACCGCGTTCTCGGGCTCGCACCAGGACGCCATCAAGAAGGGCCTCGAGTCGCTGGAGCGGGAGGCCGCGGCCGCCGGGCAGTCCCCTCGCGACGTCCCGTGGGGCGTGCCCTACCTGCCGATCGACCCGCTGGACGTGGGCCGGTCGTACGAGGCCGTCATCCGCGTGAACAGCCAGTCGGGCAAGGGCGGCGTCGCGTACGTCCTGAAGAACGAGCACCACCTCGACCTCCCGCGGCGCATGCAGATCGAGTTCTCGCGCGTGGTCCAGGAGATCGCCGACGACGCCGGCGGCGAGATCGCCGGCAGCCGCATCTGGGAGCTGTTCACCGCGACCTACCTGCAGCACGACGCGCCGCTTCGGCTGGTGTCCTTCACCTCGGCCACGGGCGAGGTCGACAGGATCGAGGCGGTCGTCGAGTGGCAGGGCGAGACGCGCACCGTCCGCGGCGAGGGCAACGGCCCCATCGCTGCGTTCGTGCACGCGCTGCAGGCGCTCGGCCTCGACGCCCGGGTGCTCGACTACGCCGAGCACGCCACCGGTGCCGGCGAGGAGGCGCAGGCCGCGTCCTACCTCGAGGTGGCCGTCGGCGGCCGCGTCCTGTGGGGCTGCGGCGTGCACCCGAGCATCGTCACGAGCTCGCTCCGGGCGATCGTGAGCGCGGTCAACCGCGTCTCATGATCTGAGACGGCCGTCTCACGCCGCTACTGTCGGCGCATGAGCACCCGGCTGGCGGTCATCGGCGGCGACGGCATCGGCCCGGAGGTGGTCGCCGTCGGGCTGCGCGTCCTGGACGCGGTGCTCCCCGACGTCGAGCGCACCGAGTACGACCTCGGCGCCACGGCGTACCACCGCACGGGTGAGGCGCTGCCGGCCGGCGTCGTCGACGAGCTGCGGGGTCACGACGCGATCCTGCTCGGCGCCATCGGCGACCCCAGCGTGCCGCCCGGCGTGCTCGAGCGCGGGCTGCTGCTCAAGCTCCGCTTCCTGCTGGACCACCACGTCAACCTGCGGCCGGTGCGCCTGTTCCCCGGCGTCACCAGCCCGGTCGGCGACAAGGCCATCGACATGGTGGTCGTGCGCGAGGGCACCGAGGGCCCGTACGTCGGCAACGGCGGGCGGTTGCGAGAGGGCACAAAGCACGAGGTCGCGACGGAGACCAGCCTCAACACGGCTTACGGCGTCGAGCGGGTCGTCCGCGACGCCTTCCAGCGGGCGCAGGCGCGCGAGCGCAAGCACCTGACGCTGGTGCACAAGACCAACGTCCTCGTGCACGCCGGCGGGCTCTGGAAGCGGGTGTTCGACGAGGTGGCTGCCGACTTCACGGACGTGGCGACCGACTACCAGCACGTCGACGCGGCCTCGATGTTCTTCGTGACCCAGCCCGAGCGCTTCGACGTCGTCGTGACCGACAACCTGTTCGGCGACATCCTCACCGACATCGGCGCGGCCATCGGCGGCGGCATCGGGCTGGCGGCGAGCGGCAACATCGACGCCACGCGCACCAACCCCTCGATGTTCGAGCCGGTGCACGGCAGCGCCCCTGACATCGCCGGCCAGGACAAGGCCGACCCGACGGCGACGGTGCTGTCGGTGGCGATGCTCCTGGAGCACCTCGGCCACGCCGAGCAGGGCCGCCGCGTTGAGGAGGCCGTCGCGGCGGACCTCGCGTCGCGTGGCGCGGCCCCGCGCTCGACCACCGCCGTCGGCGACGCGCTGCTCGCGCGACTCGGCTGACGGCTACCGTCGACGGCACACCGCAGGGACGGAGAACTTCATGACGACGACCGGTACCAGGCCCAGCGCCATCGAGGTGCAGCTGAGCACCTCGCGCCGCACCGCCGAGGAGCGCGCGGCGCTGATGGCGGACCCCGGCTTCGGCCGCGTCCACACCGACCACATGGTCTCCGTCCGGTGGAACGCCGACCAGGGCTGGCACGACGCGCAGCTCACCGCGTACCAGCCCCTGCAGCTCGACCCGGCCGCGATGGTGCTGCACTACGGGCAGGCGATCTTCGAGGGGCTCAAGGCCTACCGGCAGCCCGACGGGGGCGTCGCGGTGTTCCGGCCGGAGGAGAACGCCCGCCGCTTCAACCGCTCCGCCGCGCGCCTGGCGATGCCGGAGCTCCCCGTCGAGATGTTCATGGACGCCGTCGACCTGCTGGTCGACACCGATCGCGACTGGGTGCCGACGGCCGAGGGGCAGAGCCTCTACCTGCGCCCCTTCATGATCGCGACCGAGGCGCAGGTCGGCATGCGACCCGCGCACGAGTACCTGTTCCTGCTCATCGCCTTCCCGGTGACGCCGTTCTTCCCGGGCGAGGTCAAGCCCGTCACGGTCTGGTTGTCCGAGGAGTACGTCCGCGCCGCCGTCGGCGGGACCGGTGAGGCCAAGTGCGCCGGCAACTACGCGGGCAGCCTGCTCGCGCAGCGCCAGGCGGCTGAGAAGGGCTGCGACCAGGTCGTGTGGCTCGACGCGGTCGAGCGCCGCTGGGTCGAGGAGATGGGCGGGATGAACCTCTTCTTCGTCCTGGCTGACGACACAGGGGCTGGCGGCACCCGGCTCCTCACCCCGGCGCTCACCGGCACGCTGCTGCCCGGCGTCGTCCGCGACTCGCTGCTGGCGCTCGCTCCCGAGCTCGGCCTCACCGTCGAGGAGGGCCGCATCTCGGTCGACGAGTGGCAGAAGGGCGCCTCCGACGGCTCGCTGTCCGAGGTCTTCGCCTGCGGCACCGCCGCCGTCATCGCACCGGTCGGCCACGTCAAGGGCCGCCAGGGCGAGTGGACCAACGGCGACGGCGCCGCCGGCGCGGTCACGATGCGCCTGCGCGAGGCGCTGCTCGACCTGCAGTACGGCCGGCGCGAGGACCCGAACGGCTGGATGCACACGGTGGTTCCGGGCGCGTAGGCCTGTCGCCGGGAGGGCTGAGGTGGGTACGGTCGCACCCCGACCCCCCGAGGAGCTCCCGGTGCTGGTGCGCGACGTCATGACCCCGGCTGTGCTGACGGTGGGCCCGACCCACACGGTGCGTCAGGTGGCCAAGCAGATGGCCAGCCGCAAGGTCGGTGCCGCTGTCGTGCTCGACCCCGAGGCCGACGGCCCGGGCATCCTCACCGAGCGCGACGTCCTCGAGGCGGTCGCCGGTGGCCAGGAC
>JBKJQM010000065.1:0-6017 GCA_046594005.1 Mycobacteriales bacterium | reverse complement strand
GTCGTCGGGGCCGGCGCGACGGCGGTCGCTCACGAGCTGGCAGCCGAGCTCGAGCACCTCGAGCACGTGCTGGTGACCGGGACGAGCTCGTGGGACGCCCTGCTCGAGCAGGGGAGGGCTGCCGGTGCGATCGCACCGCGCGGCACCGGCGAGGACGTCGCGGTGCTGCTCTACACCTCCGGCACCAGCGGCCGGCCCAAGGGCGCGATGCTCCCGCACAGGGCGTTGCTGGCCAACCTCGACCAGGGCGCGCGCATCGACCCGCCCGTCGTCGCCGAGGACGACGTCGTGCTGCTCGTCCTGCCGCTGTTCCACGTCTACGGCCTCAACGCCGGCCTGGGCGCGGTCGCCCAGCACGCCGCCACCGGCGTGCTGGTCGAGCGGTTCGACCCGGTGGAGACGCTGGCCGAGATCCACCGCACCGGCGTGACCAGCGTCGTCGGCGCCCCGCCGATGTACGTCGCCTGGTCGATGCTCCCCGACGTCGGCGACGCCTTCGCCACGGTCCGCCTCGCGCTGTCGGGAGCCGCGCCGCTGCCCGCGTCGGTCCTGCACCGGGTCCTCGACGTCACCGGTCACCACGTGTTCGAGGGCTACGGCCTGACCGAGACCGCCCCCGTCCTGACGTCGACGCTCATGAGCGAGGTCGCCAAGCCCGACTCGATCGGCCGCCCCATCCCGGGCGTCGAGCTCGAGCTGCGGGACGAGCGCGGCCGCCCGGTCGAGGAGGGCGACCCCGGGGAGATCGTCGTGCGGGGCGCGAACGTCTTCCTGGGCTACTGGCCGGATGCGTCCGGGGGCCCGGACGCCGACGGCTGGTTCGCCACCGGTGACGTCGCCTACGTCGACCACGACGGCGACCTGCACCTGGTCGACCGGCGCACGGAACTGGTCCTGGTCAGCGGCTTCAACGTCTACCCGCGCGAGGTCGAGGACGTCCTCGCCACCCACCCGGACGTGGAGGAGGCGGCGGTGCTCGGCATCCCGCACCCCTACACCGGCGAGGCCGTCAAGGCCCTCGTGGTCCTCGTGCCGGGGTCGCGGCTGACGGCCGAGGACCTCATCGCGCACTGCGCCCTCGCGCTGGCCCGCTTCAAGTGCCCCACCGCTGTGGAGTTCGTGACCGAGCTGCCGCACAGCGCCACCGGCAAGGTCAGCAAGGGCCGGCTGCGCGAGCTGTCGGCCTGACGTGCCGGTCGGCCGCCTCCTGCGCCGGGGCCCACGCCCGTCGTCCGTGGTGCTGGTGACCCGGGCCGGCTGCACGCTCTGCGCGCAGGCCGAGCCGGTCGTCGCCCGCGCCGCTGCGGACGCCGGTGTGCCCCTCGAGGTGCGCGACGTGGACGCCGACCCGGCGGACCGCGAGCGGTGGACCGACAAGGTCCCGGTCGTGCTCCTGGACGGGATAGAGCACGCCTACTGGACGGTCGACGAGAAGGTCCTGCGGCGGGCGCTCGCCGGGCGGGTGTGATGGCGCTCACCGACTTTGTGCGCGCGTTCACAAGCGCGTAACCTGGCCCCTCGCGGACCTCCTCCACGGGGATGGTCCCTCCCGCCGCGGACGTCGCGGCAGGCCGCAGCAGGTCTCCGGACAGGGCGACGAGCGTGAGCGAGCAGCGCGAGCAGCGCGAGCAGGGCGCCCCGGCGTCCGTGCGCATGCCGGGCCGCCGCCGCGAGGACGTCCCCGAGGCCACTGTCGCCCGGCTGCCGGTCTACCTGCGCGCGCTGCACGCCCTGGCCGAGGCCGGCCGGACGACCGTCAGCAGCGAGGCCCTCGCCGAGGCCGCCGGCGTCGGCTCCGCCAAGCTCCGCAAGGACCTCTCGCACCTCGGGTCGTACGGCACCCGCGGCGTCGGCTACGAGGTCGAGGAGCTGGTGCACCACATCAGCGGCGCCCTCGGCCTCGGCCAGCGCTGGCCGGTCGTGCTCGTCGGCGTCGGCAACCTCGGGCACGCGCTCGCGGGCTACGGCGGCTTCGACGACCGCGGCTTCTGCATCGTCGCGCTGCTCGACAGCGACCCGGCCCGGATCGGCGAGCGGGTGGGCGACCTGGTCGTGCGTGGCCTCGAGGACCTGGACGACGTCGTGCGCGCGGCGGGCGCCGCGATCGGCGTCATCGCCACCCCCGCCGAGGCCGCCCAGGACGTCTGCGACCGGCTCGTGGCGGCCGGCGTCACCAGCGTCCTGAACTTCGCGCCCGCGCTGCTGCAGGTCCCCGAGGGCGTGGACGTGCGCAAGGTCGACCTGTCGAACGAGCTGCAGATCCTGTCCTTCCACGAGCACCGCAAGGCCGCGCTCGCGCTCACCGACGAGGTGTCCGCGTGATCACACCCCACGAAGACGCTCCGCTGGCGCTCCACGTCTCCGCGGGGGCCCCGAGATGAGCGTGCTCGTCGTCGGCATCTCGCACCGCAGCGCGCCGGTCTCGCTGCTGGAGAAGGTCACCGTCGGGATCGGCGCGCAGCCGGACGTCCTGACCGAGCTGCGCTCCGCCGGCCCGGTCGGCGAGGCCGTCGTCCTGAGCACCTGCAACCGGGTCGAGGTCTACGCCGACACCGACGGCTTCCACCCGGGCGTCGACGCGGTGTCCGACCTGCTGTCGCGGCTGTCCGGGGTCCCGCTCAGCACCCTCAAGGAGCACCTGTACGTCCACTGGGAGGGGCAGGCGGTCCTCCACCTGTTCGAGGTCGCGTGCGGCCTGGACTCGATGGTCGTCGGCGAGTCGCAGATCCTCGGCCAGCTCCGCCGGGCGTACGCCACCGCCCGCGACGGCGGCGCCGGGCCGACGCTGCACGAGCTGTTCCAGAAGGCCCTCAAGGTCGGCAAGCGAGCGCACAGCGAGACCGCCATCGATAACGCCGGCCGGTCGCTGGTCACGGTCGGGCTGGAGCGCGCCGTCGCCGCGGTCGGGCCCCTTGCGGGCCGGACGGTGCTGGTCGTCGGCGCCGGCTCGATGGGGGCGCTCGCGGGCGCCACCCTCAAGCGCGCCGGCGCCGGCGACATCGTCGTCGCGAACCGCACCGCCGAGAACGCCAAGCGCCTGGCCGAGACGCTCGGCGGCCGGGGCGTCGGGCTCGACGGGCTGGAGCAGGCGTTCGCCGAGGCCGACGTCGTCGTCTCGTCGACCGGCGCGACCGGCGTCGTGGTGCCGCTCGACCTGGTCGCGCGCGCGGTCGAGTCGCGCGGCGGCCGGCCGCTGGCCATCCTCGACCTGGCACTGCCGCGCGACATCGACCCGTCGGTGCGTGCCCTGCACGGCGTGACCCTGGTCGACCTCGAGGGCCTGCAGGAGCAGCTCGCCACCACCGAGGCCGGCGCCGACGTCGAGGCCGCGCGCGAGATCGTCACGCAGGAGGTCGGTGACTTCCTGGCCTGGCAGCGGGCCGCGAAGATCGCGCCGACCGTCGTCGCGCTGCGCAGCCGCGCCGACGAGGTCGTTGACGCCGAGCTCGCCCGGCTCACCGCCCGTCTCCCCGACCTCGACCCCGCCGCGAGCGCCGAGGTGCAGGCCACCGTGCGTCGCGTCGTCGACAAGCTCCTGCACACGCCGACCGTCCGGGTGAAGGAGCTGCACGAGGCACCTGAGGGCCTGTCGTACGCCGACGCCCTGCGCGAGCTGTTCGGCCTCGACCGCGCCGCTCCCGCCGCGGTCACCGCCACGCCGGTCCACGTCGTCGAGGAGCAGCCCGGTGGCTGAGCGGGTCCTGCGGCTCGGCACCCGCGGCAGCGCGCTCGCGCTCGCGCAGTCGGGTGCGATCGCGGCCACCGTCATCGCCGAGCTGGGGCGGCAGGTCGAGCTGGTCACGGTGCAGACGCTCGGGGACATCAGCTCCGCAGCCATCGCCCAGATCGGTGGCACCGGCGTCTTCGTGACGGCACTGCGGGACGCGCTGCTGGCCGGCGAGGTGGACGTCGCCGTCCACTCGTTCAAGGACCTGCCCACCGCACCTGCACCCGGGCTGGTCATCGCCGCCGTGCCGGTCCGCGAGGACCCGCGCGACGTGCTGGTCGCCCGCGATGGGCTGACCATCGGCGAGCTCGGCGCGGGCGCCCGCATCGGCACCGGCTCGCCGCGTCGTACGGCCCAGCTGCTCGGGCTCGGGCTCGGCCTCGAGGTCGTGCCGATCCGCGGCAACGTCGACACCCGCATCGGCAAGGTCCGTTCCGGCGAGCTCGACGCCGTCGTGCTGGCGCGGGCGGGCCTGGTCCGGCTGGGCCGGCTCGACGACGCCACCGAGGTGATCGACCCGCTCACGATGCTCCCGGCGCCGGCGCAGGGGGCGCTCGCGATCGAGTGCCGCGAGCAGGACGTCGAGCTGGTCGAGCTGCTCGGCCGGCTCGACGACCCCGACACCCGTACGGCCGTCGCCGCCGAGCGCGCCCTGCTCGGCGCGCTGGAGGCCGGCTGCACCGCCCCCGTCGGAGCCCTTGCCCAGGTGGCCGAGGGCGACGACGGGCTCGAGATCTACCTGCGCGGCCTGGTGGCCGCCGTCGACGGCACAGACGCGGTCCGCCTCTCGGCGACCGGTCCGACGTCCGGGGCCGAGGAGGTGGGACGCCGGCTCGCTGCCGAGCTGCTCGACCTCGGAGCCGCGGACCTGATGGGAGAGACGCGCACATGAGCAAGCTCAAGAAGGCACCCGGACCGGTGGCCCTGGTGGGCGGGGGGAGCGGCGACCCGTCGCTGCTCGTCGTCCGCGCCGCGGCGCTGCTCGCGGCGGCCGACGTGGTGTTCGCCGACGAGCGCTGCAGCGACGCCCTGCTCGGGGGGCTGCGCGAGGACGCCGAGGTCGTGCGCACGCCGGCCGGCGAGGCGCAGGGCCCGGCGGTCGTCGCCGCCGCCAAGGAGGGCCGCACCGTCGTGCGGCTGCTGCCCGGCGACCCCTTCCTCGGCGCCGAGGGCAGCAAGGAGGCCGAGGCGGTGCTCAAGGCCAAGCTGCGGCTCGAGGTCGTGCCGGGTCTGCCGGACGCCGTCTCCGTGCCGGGCTACGCCGGTGTCGCTGTCGGCCTGCCGCGCACCGTCGCGCGCGTCGACGACCACACCAGCTTCGGCGCGCTGGCCGCGGCACCCGGCACCCTGGTCCTGCTGACCACCGCGCCGCAGGTGGCCAAGGCAGCCGCCGCCCTGGTCGAGCACGGCCGCAAGCCGGGCGAGGCCGTCTCCGTCACGACCGGCGGCACCACGCCCGAGCAGAAGACGGTCGTCGCCACCCTCGACACCGTCGAGCACGCGGTCACCAGCGGCGAGCTGCGCGGCGCCGCCGTCGTCGTCGTCGGCGACCCGGTCAAGCGCACCGAGAAGCTGTCCTGGTTCGAGAGCCGCGCGCTGTACGGCTGGCGCGTGCTCGTGCCCCGCACCCGCGACCAGGCCGGCGTGCTGTCGGCCGTCCTGCGCGCGCACGGCGCCGTCCCCGTCGAGGTCCCGACCATTGCCGTCGAGCCGCCCCGCACGCCCGCCCCCATGGAGCGCGCCGTGAAGGGGCTGCACGACGGCAAGTACGCGTGGATCGCGTTCACGTCGACCAACGCCGTCAAGGCCGTGCGCGAGAAGCTCGAGGAGTTCGGCCTCGACGCCCGCGCGCTGTCCGGCGTGAAGGTCGCGGCCGTCGGTGAGACCACCGCGCAGGCGCTGGTCGACTTCGGCGTGCGCCCGGACCTGGTGCCGAGCGGTCAGCAGTCCAGCGAGGGCCTGCTCGCCGACTGGGCGCCGTACGACGACGTCTTCGACCCCATCGACCGGGTCCTGCTGCCGCGCGCCGACATCGCCACCGACACGCTCCTGGCCGGCCTGAAGGAGCTCGGCTGGCAGGTCGACGACGTCACCGCGTACCGCACCGTGCGGGCCGCGCCGCCGCCCGCCGAGACCCGCGAGGCGCTCAAGGGCGGCGGCTACGACGCGGTGCTCTTCACGTCGAGCTCGACCGTGCGCAACCTCGTCGGCATCGCCGGCAAGCCCCACGACACGACGGTGCTCGCCTGCATCGGCCCGCAGACCGAGGCGACGGCGAAGGAGCTGGGCC
>JBKJQM010000062.1:0-3336 GCA_046594005.1 Mycobacteriales bacterium | reverse complement strand
GGAAAGACGTTCGCGGACGTCTTCACCCCGGCGCAGCAGGCGACGCTGAAGCAGACCTACCCGACGGGCGTCTGCGACTACAGCAAGCCCGGCAAGGGGTTCCAGGCAGCGACGACGTGGCTGACCTACCAGGACGCCGCCGGCAAGGTGGTCTACGGCGGTCGGCCGCTGGGCGCCGCACAGGTGTCCAAGCCCTTCGGCGGCCGGTCCTCGCAGGCCGCGGCGTCGGCCGGCCGGTCGACGGTCGTCGGGGTAGCCGGCGGGGCGCTGCCGGCCACGGGAGCCTCCGGCGCGGTGGCGGTCGCCGGCCTGGCGCTGCTCGGCGGCGCGGGGCTGCTGGTCCGCCGGCGGACGCGGACGGCCTGAGGAGCAGGGCTGGGTCCTCGGATCCGCACACCCGGGGCGAGATCGGGCGGCGCGCTGAGACGGTCGCCACCGCACGCAGGAGTCGGAGCGCATGCCCGCGGCCCGTGAGCCCTCTTCGTGATTCCGGGGGTCGACCGGGTGGTGTCAGTGCCAGTCGACGGTGGAGGCGCCGAGCGACCTGGCGCTTGCCTTCAGGCTCTTGTCTCGCGTCCAGAGGCGAGTGCCTGTCGACAGGAGGACGGAGCCGAGCAGGTGAGCGTCCACTGGGCTGAGGCCTTTGCCCCAGAGGGCGTGCGCGGACACCAGGGTCAGCAACTCGGCATGGTTGAGGGACGGGCTCTGCGTCAGCCGGCCGAGCGATGCCAGCACAGCGTCCCGGTTCTGAATGCTGCAGAGCGCCAGCTCCTGGATGACCAGCGGGTGGCAGGCGACGTCGTCGCGCGCGAGTGCGTCGACGAGGGTGGACTCGGTAGCGCGTAGGTGGTCGATCCACACGGAGGTGTCGACCAGGATCACGACGCGCTGTTCCGCCGCCGCGGCGCAGCCGAGGCCGCAGCGTCGCTGCCCCCGAGGGCAGCCAATCGCTTTGCGCTCTCGACGCGGACGAGTGTCTCGAGGCCCTCGCGCAGGAGCGCGCTGCGCTCCGTCATGCCCGTCAGCTCGGCGGCGCGCTGGAGCAGGTCATCGTCGATCGTGACTGTCGTCCTCATGGGTACCTTCCGGTGGTACATCAATGTTAGCACCAGATGATGCTGATCGTGATGCGACCGGGTTGATCTGATCGAGAGCTGACTACCGCTTCTGCGAGATCAAGCGCGCAGTCCCTGGGCCCGGCGCTCCAGGGCCGCGAGCGACTCGGCAGCCCCCGGCTCGCCGCGACGCCAGCGGCCCACCGGGTCCGGGCCCAGCCCGGCCAGCTGGTGCAGCGGGCGGTTCAGCGCCGCCCGCAGCGCCCACAGCTCGACGTCGTCGCGCATCGCACTCGCCGCCCGGTGCTCCCGGGCGAAGGCCAGCCGGGAAGGCAGCCAGCGCTGCAGCGCCCAGGCGATGGGGATGCCGGCCAGCAGCAGCGCGAGCACGAGGGCCAGCGTCCGGACGGCGTCCTGCTGGGCGGCGCCGGCCCGCGCCAGGGCGTCGCCGGCGCCGGCGGCGAGGTCGAGCGGTGCTCGCAGTCCGGCCCCGACGAGCGGGACGCCGTCCGCTTTGTCGGCCGCATCGGAGAGGCCGCCGGACAGGCCGCCGCCGGCCTGTTCGAGCTCGCGGCCCGGCGCGGCGAGCTTCGAGACGGCGCCGTGGACCGCGTCACCGACCCAGAGCCACAGGAGCACCCAGACGGCGACCAGGGCGTCGAGCACCTGTTGGCGCGTGCGGAGGGCGGGCGTCTCGGCGTACCAGCTCATGGCGCGCCCGTGCCCGCTCAGTCCCACGCGAACGCGTCTCGTGGGGCATGGCCACAACGGGCCAGCGCTCGAGGTCGTGGTGGTCACCGGCTGCGGGTGTTCGCGATCGAGGAGCCTGCGGCCCGTACGCGCGTACGGTCGACGATGATCATGTCCTGCCGGACAGCTCGTCGTCGGGACAGGCGGTCGGGGTCGGCGAGGGTGGAGGGGGCGGGGCGTGCGGGTCAGCGCAGCGCAGGCTCGAGCCTCGCTGCTGCTGGCCGGGCTGAGGACCGGCCTGGCCGGTGGTCCGGACCTCCTCGACGTCCACTACATGCCGTCGGTGACCATCGCGTCCGGGCGGTGCAGCGGCTTCGAGGCCCTGGTCCGCCTCCAGCACCCTGAGCTGGGCGCGGTCTCACCCGCGCTGTTCGTCCCGCTAGCCGAGGAGCACGGGCTGGCGTCCGCGCTCGGCGACTGGGTGCGCGCGCACGTGCTCGACGACGTGCGGTCGGGCCGGCTGGGTGACGTGCCGGTCGCGGTGAACGTCTCAGCGGTCGAGCTCGCTGGCGCGGACTTCGCCGACCGGCTGCTCGACGGGCTGGAGCGGGCAGGCGTCCCCGCCGAGCGGTTCTCGGTCGAGGTCACCGAGACGGCAGTCGCCGCGCACTTCGCCGAGGCGGTCGAGGCGCTGCAGCGACTGCGGGCGGCCGGGGTCTCCGTCGCGCTCGACGACTTCGGGACCGGCCATGCCTCGCTCGACTACCTCGCCCGGCTGCCCTGCGACACCGTGAAGGTCGACCGCTCCTTCGTCTCCGGGATGACCGGCGACCTCCGCTCGGCGGCGATCGTCGCCGGCGTCGTGGGCATGGCCCGCTCCACCGGCCACCGGGTGATCGCCGAGGGGGTCGAGACCAGCGCCCAACTGGCCGCGCTGGCTGCGCTGGACTGCGACGAGGTGCAGGGCTACCTGATGGGCCGGCCGGTCCCGGCCGAAGCCGTCTCGACGCCGCGGATGTCGGCCTGGCCCGAGGGGACGGCCCGCCGGCACCCAGCCGTCCCGATCGTGCCCGGCGCACGCGCGCCGGCGTCCCGCACCGACGTGTCCGCGCAGACGGTCGTCGACCTGTCGCGCGACCTCGGCGACGCCCCGGACGTCGCCGCCGCCTTCGGGGTCCTCGTCGCGGCCCTGCGCCCCCTCGTCGACTTCACCGGCGGGTCGGTGCAGATGCTCGGCCCCGACGGGGTCCGCCTCGTGGCCGCCCACCCGCCGCCGTCCGTCGAGGCGCTGGCGGCGCGCCTGCCTGCGGGCCGGGGGGTCGGCGGGGCCGTGATCGCGACGGGCCAGGTCCGGTACCTGCCGGACATCACCGTCCCGGAGGCCGCGGTGGCCGCCGACCGGCGGGCGCGGAGCACCACGCGCCACACCCGGTCCTACGTCGCGGTCCCGCTGATGCAGGGCTCCCGGTGCCTGGGGCTGGTCCAGCTCGACTCGGTCGAGCCCGACGCCTTCGGCGAGGACGTCCAGCTGCTGCTCGCCGCCTGCGCTGCTCCGCTGACCGCTGCGGTCGCCCGCCTGTCTCCCGACTGA
>JBKJQM010000520.1:0-4203 GCA_046594005.1 Mycobacteriales bacterium | reverse complement strand
CGGCGATGTACACCGCGAAGCGGAGCGGCAAGAACGCCTTCCACGTCGTGGGATGACGACGGCAGGACCCGCACACACCAGGCTGGTCAGCCCAGTGGGCCGTCGGTCCAGCCTTGCTGCTCAGCCATCGGCCGTCGCGTAGCCGCGTAGTCGCAGGGTCGTGCGGCCGGGGTCAGATGCGGCTCAGCCGGCGCGGCGGCGCGCGACCGGTCGCTCGGCCACCGGTCGCTGCGCCGGGCCCTGGGCCGGGCCCTGGGCCGGGCGCTGCGCCGGACGGCGCTGCGCCGGAGCGCGGGGCGCGGACGCGGCGGAAGCCGGTCGCCGAGGGGCAGTACGCCGGCCCGGCCGGGCCACCACCAGCGCGGCGGCGGCGAGCGCCATGCCGCCGAGGGTGACGGGCAGCGGGGTGCCGGCCGCGTCCTGAGCCACCGCCTCCGCGGCGCTGTCCGGGACGACCTCCTGGGTAGGCACGTCGGCCTGCTCGGCAGGCTCGACCCCCTCGGCAGCGACCAGCGTGCCGACCGGGGTGACGGCACCGGCGGCGAAGCCCCAGTCGAGCAGCTTCGCGGCCTCGTCGAAGACGCGGGGGACCGACTTCATGACCGCCACCACGAGGCGCCGGCCGTTGCGCTCGGCGCCACCGACGTAGCTCGCGCGAGCGGTGCTCGTGAAGCCGTTCTTGCCGCCGATGGTGCCTGGGTAGTTCACGAGCATCTTGTTGTGGCTGCGGATGTCGATGCGGCGTCCGGGCCCGCTGATGCTGCTGGTGAGAGTGCCGACGTAGGCGCGGAAGTCGTCGTTCGCCAGGCCGGCCCGCCCGATGAGCGCCAGGTCGTACGCCGACGTCACCTGGCCGGGCACGTCCAGGCCGTGCGGGTTGACCGCATGGGTGTCGAGGGCGTGCAACGACGCGGCCTTGGCGTTCATCAGCTCGGCAGTCTTCTCCTGCCCGCCCGCGGTGCTGGCCAGCACGTTCGCGGCGTCGTTGCCGGAGACCATGAGCAGGGCGGCGAACAGCTCGTGAACCGGGTAGCCGACGTGCTCGACGATGCCGACCTTGCTGCCCTCGACGTTGACGTCGTCGAAGGTGGCCGCGACGACCTGGTCGCGGTCCAGCTCGGGGATCAGCGTCAGGGCCGTCAGCGTCTTGAGGGTGCTGGCCGGCGCGTAGCGACCGTGCGGGTCCTTGGCCGCGAGCACCTCACCGGTGTCGAGGTCGGCCAGCACCCAGCTGGCCGCGGCGACCTCCGGCAGCTCCAGCGAGTCGGGGGCGACGACGACGCCGCTGCTGGCGAGGTCCGGACCACCGACCACGTCCTCGGACGCCGGTGCCGCTCCGGCGGGAGTGGCTGCCAGGACGGCGAGGGCTGTGGCGGCCAGGACGGCGGTCAAGCGAGGAGGCATCCGCATGGTGGCCGGGACGCTACAGCGGAGACGGCCTCCGTCCGGTGACCGACACTGGGCGCGTGACGCTCTCTCGCCGGACCGCCGGCTTCCTCGTCGCGGCCGGGCTCTGGCCGCTGCTCATCTGGCCGAACTTCGTCCGCGTCATCGCCCGCGACGACCGCTCCTTCGACGACGGCCCGACGGCGTACCTGCTGGTGCACGTGGGACTGGCCGTCGTCTCGATGGCGCTGGGTCTCGCGGTGGTCGTCGTCGGCGTGCGGGGCCTGCGCCGCCGCTGAGCTCCCCTACGGGGGATCGCAGGGACCCGGGGACACCGCGAGGGCCGCCCCCGGTGGGAGGCGGCCCTCGTACGCGCTGACCGGTCTAGTTGCGCCGGAAGATCAGCGCGCGCTTGACCTCCTGGATCGCCTTGGTGACCTGGATGCCGCGCGGGCAGGCGTCGGTGCAGTTGAAGGTCGTGCGGCAGCGCCACACGCCCTCCTTGTCGTTGAGGATCTCGAGCCGCTCGTCGGCGCCGTCGTCGCGGCTGTCGAAGATGAAGCGGTGGGCCATGACGATGGCCTGCGGGCCGAAGTACGCCTCGTCGTTCCAGAACACCGGGCACGAGGTCGTGCAGGCGGCGCACATGATGCACTTGGTGGTGTCGTCGAACCGCGCGCGGTCCTCGGCCGACTGCAGGCGCTCGCGGGTGGGCTCGCGGCCGTCGGTGATGAGGAACGGCTTGATCGAGCGGAACGCGTCGAAGAACGGCTCCATGTCGACGATGAGGTCCTTGAGGACCGGCAGGCCCTTGATCGGCTCGACCAGGATGTCGTCGCCGAGGTCCTTCACCAGCACCTTGCAGGCCAGCCGGTTGACGCCGTTGATGCGCATGGCGTCCGAGCCGCAGACGCCGTGCGCGCAGGAGCGGCGGAACGACAGCGAGCCGTCCTGGTACCACTTGATCTGGTGCAGGGCGTCGAGCAGGCGGTCGCCCTTCTCCACCGGCACCTGGAAGGTCTGCCAGTTGGCCTCGGGGTCGACCTCGGGGTCGTACCGGCGCACCTTGATGTTGACCACGCGCAGGTGGTCGGCGACGGGCGACTGCTCAGCCGCGGGGCGTTCTTGGACGGCCGTCATCAGTACTTGCGCTCCATCGGCTGGTATCGGGTCTGCACGACCGGCTTGTAGTCCATGCGCACGTCGGACAGGAAGGACGTGTTGCCCTCCGCGTCCGGCACCTTGTAGGCCATCGAGTGGCGCATGAAGTTGACGTCGTCGCGGGTCGGGTAGTCCTCGCGGAAGTGCCCGCCACGCGACTCGTTGCGCGCCTTGGCGGAGACGACCAGGGCCTCTGCCAGGTCGAGCAGGAAGCCCAGCTCGACGGCCTCGAGGAGCTCGGTGTTGTAGCGCTTGCCGCGGTCGGCGACGCCGACGCGCAGGTAGCGCTCCTTGAGCCCGGCGATGTCCACCTCGGCCTGCTTCAGCGTCGCCTCGGTCCGGTAGACCGAGGCGTTCGCGTCCATCGTGTTCTGCAGGTCGTCGCGGATGCGGGCCACCAGCTCGGTGCCGCCGCCGTCGCGCAGGCGCTGCAGCAGCGCGAGCGTGTCGGCCTCCGGGTTGGCGGGCAGCTCGACGAACTCGGCCGAGTTCGCGTACGCAGCCGCCGACAGGCCGCCGCGCCGGCCGAACACGTTGATGTCCAGCAGGGAGTTGGTGCCGAGCCGGTTCGCACCGTGCACGGACACGCAGGCCACCTCGCCGGCGGCGAACAGGCCCGGGACGATGGTGTCGTTGTCGCTGAGCACCTGCGCGTCGATGTTCGTCGGCACGCCGCCCATCGCGTAGTGCGCGGTGGGCTGGATCGGGATCGGGTCGGTGTACGGCTCGATGCCCAGGTAGGTGCGCGCGAACTCGGTGATGTCCGGCAGCTTGGCGTCGAGCTGCTCCGGCGGGAGGTGCGTCAAGTCGAGCAGCACGTGGTCGGCGTTCGGACCGCAGCCGCGGCCCTGGCGGATCTCGGTGTAGATGGCGCGGGCGACCATGTCGCGCGGCGCGAGGTCCTTGATGGTCGGGGCGTAGCGCTCCATGAAGCGCTCGCCGTCCTTGTTGCGGAGGATGCCGCCCTCGCCGCGGGCGCCCTCGGTCAGCAGGATGCCCATCTTCCAGATGCCCGTCGGGTGGAACTGGTAGAACTCCATGTCCTCCAGCGGGAGGCCCTTGCGGTAGACGATGCCCATGCCGTCACCGGTGAGGGTGTGGGCGTTGGACGTCACCTTGAAGACCTTGCCGAAGCCGCCGGTCGCGAACAGCACGGCCTTGGTGTGGAAGACGTGCAGCTCACCGGTCGCCAGCTCGTAGGCGATGACGCCGCTGGTCGTCCGCACGCCGTCGACGTCGGACAGGATCAGGTCCAGCACGTAGAACTCGTTGAAGAAGTCGATGTTCTCCTTCACGCACTGCTGGTACAGCGTCTGCAGGATCATGTGACCGGTGCGGTCGGCCGCGAAGCAGGAGCGGCGCACGGCCGCCTCTCCGTGGTTGCGGGTGTGCCCGCCGAACCGGCGCTGGTCGATCCGGCCCTCGGGGGTGCGGTTGAAGGGCAGGCCCATCTTCTCGAGGTCGAGGACCGCGTCGATGGCCTCCTTGCACATGACCTCGGCGGCGTCCTGGTCGACGAGGTAGTCGCCGCCCTTGACCGTGTCGAAGGTGTGCCACTCCCAGTTGTCCTCCTCGACGTTGGCGAGGGCGGCGCACATGCCGCCCTGCGCCGCGCCGGTGTGGGAGCGGGTCGGGTAGAGCTTGGTGAGCACCGCC